>WQVZ01000021.1 GCA_009785595.1 Defluviitaleaceae bacterium
GCGGCGTATATGCCCAGAATTTGCACGGCTATTATCGGGGTGACGGAGATAAAGGCGATGATGCCGAAGCCATTGGTGAGCACAGACTGGGCGCCGGGGCCGGCGGCAATGGCCACGGCCTGGGCGATGCCGAGAGTGAGGGGTGTAAGCAGGGCGGAGGTAAGCGCGCCGCCGGTGACGCCGCCGGAGTCGAAGGCCAGGCCGACGAAAAGGCGCGGAGTGAATTTTGTCATGGTTATGGCTATGGCATAGAGTGGCGCCAGATACCAGAGGATATTGGTTTGGGTGAGGATTTTTGTGATGGCCAGCATGGCAGCCACGCCGATGCCTAGGGCTAGGGTGAGGCGTATGGTTATGGGGCGTATTTTGCCGGAGGTTATTTTTCCTAATTGTTCGCCCAGGACGGTTACGGCGGGCTCTGTGAGGGTGATGGCGGCACCCAGGATGAAAGAGACGGGCAGAAGAAGCCATCTGAACCAATCGGGTCGCCCGGAGGTTAAGAAGACTTCGCCCATATATTTGCCGGCGAAAGCAAAGCCGAAGTCTATGCCGGACAAAAAGACCAGCAGACCGGCGAAAACGGGAATGATGCCCATGAGGATTTTGGCGAAATCTTTTTTGGGCATTTTTATTAGCAATAGCTGGAAAGGCAGAAAAACGGCCAGCATAGGGACGATGGCCAGAGCCACGCCGCCGATGTTGGATATGATTATTTCTAGGAAACTTGTGGAGGCCGCGCCGGGGTCGTAGGTGCCGACAGGGGGCACGCCATTATGGATGGAATGCAAAACCATGCCGTAGATGAAAACAGCTAAAATGGGGCCCACGGAGGCGATGCCGATGATGCCAAAAGTATCGTCATTGTCTTTGCGCTTGGACATAGTGGCGGAAACCCCAAGACCCAGGGCCAGGATGAAGGGTACGGAAACATCACCGGTGGTGGCGCCGCTGCCGTCAAAAGCAAGGGCGACAAATTCTGTTGGCACAAAGATGACCATGGCGAAAAGCAGGGCGTACAGGGCGGCAAAAACCATCTTTATACTGATGTTTTTGGCTATGCGCCATAGGGAAAAACCCACAAAAATGCCGATGCCTACGCCCATAATCCATACAAAGATGGTTGGGTTTATTTCGTTGATAAGCAAATTGGTTTGGCGGGCCAAAACCCACAGGGCGGGTTCTGCCACTGTGGCTAACAGTCCGAACAACAGACCAAAGAAGATAATCCATACGAACTTTTTAAGATTTATAAGATTTTTGCCCATTATGGTGCCGATGGGCAGTATGCTGATGTTAAGGCCAATGAGGAAGAGAGATTGGCCGATGACCACCCCGGCGTAACCCACGGCCAGGCGGATGTAGTCGAAAGGGTCTTGAAAAGGTGCTACAAAAATAAGCACGACAGCCATAACTGCCACAAGGGGCAGAGACATTAGGAAAGTTTCTTTGAATGTGCTTAGTGATTTCAAAGGTGCACACCTCCGTTGTTAGTTTGCCCGCCTGTGCATTAAAAAAACCGCAAGATGATGGCTCGTTAAAGTTTGTTAAAAATCTATCTTCACACGATTTTTTTGCTTAACGCTTAAAAATCGGTTCAGGTTAGATTTTAAACAGCTTCTTTAAAAGAGCCAAAAGTCTTGCGGCGTCATGTTGATAATGACGTGCCATATCCGGGTGTAAACACCGTGCTGACGGATAAAGGCGGTGGTGTGTGCCACCTGCTACTCCCTTTTGGATGAGTATAATATAGCAGAGTTTTGTCGAAAAGTCAAAGGTTTTTTCTGGCGACCGGGACGATCGCCCCTACATCAATATGCGGGTTTCATATGGATTCATGACGGATTTACCTTGGGGGATGGTTTGGCCGGTAAGCATGTCTTCCATTGGGTGGGCCAGGGTTATTACCTGTTGTTCTTCGGTGTAATTAAGCACAAAAAAATATTTGCCGCTGTTATTTTCGCGCATCTGCACAGAGACGCCGGGCGGTGATGTGATGGGTGGGATTGTCAGGCCAAGTTCGGCAATTATCGGGGCGTAAAAATCCGTCAAAAAGTCCGCATTGGTACGAGCGGCCAAAAACCAGGCGCAGCCCTTGCCATGGGTGTTTTTGGTTAATGCCGGGGTGTCTTTGTAAAAATCTTGGTTGTAGGCGGCCAGCACATCTGCGCCGCAGGTTTCTATAACGGCGCAATAATCCATGGTGGTGTACTCTTTGCCGCCGAGGGCAAAGCCGTTGCGATGGCTGGGGTACAGGGTGTCGGTTTCCAGGATATTTATGCCGAAAACATCCCGCAAGGCTTGGGGTGTGCCCGGGTATACCAGGTCGTTTTCGTCTGCGGTGGCCATCATATATGTGGACACAAGGCGGCCACCTTGATGTACATATGCGGCCAGGTCGGCTATCAGCTTGGCATCCATCACATACAGCATGGGGGCCACCACCAATTGGTATTTTGTAAGGTCTTTGTCTTTCGTCACCACATCCACGGCGATGCTTTTGTCCCAAAAGGCCTTGTAATGGGCATGAACATCCCGGGGGTATTTTTTGTCGTTGTTGGTAAAGCCCTGAGCATCGGCAAGAGCCCAGTGGTTTTCGAGATCAAACAACACAGCTACTTTGGCAGGGGTGGCGGCACCTTTTATGTTTTTAAGGCGCTCCAGAGCTTGGCCAACATCGGCAACATCCTTAAATACGCGATTTTCGGCAGAATTATCATGATCGACAACGGCACCGTGGAGTTTTTCTGACGAGCCGCGGGATTTGCGGAATTGGAAGTACATGATGGAGTCGGCACCATGGGCCAGGCAGGCCATAGATGACAACATGTGCATACCGGGGCGTTTTGCGCGGTTGATGGGGTGCCAGTTTACCAGGCTTGGGGTGGATTCCAGTATCAAGAAAGGCTTGTCTTTTAGGGTGCGGAAGTAGTCGTTAAGAAAAGCCAGCTTGGATGCCAGAAATTCGGTGGTTTCGTAGTCGTTATGCCAGGCGGGATAGGAATCCCATGAGATTATATCCACTTCTTTGGCAAATTTGGCGTAATCCAGGCCGTCAAAGGGGTGCGGGCCGGGAAAGCGGCCCATAAAGTTGGTGGTTACGGGCACATGTGGGGTTAATTTACGTAGAGGTGAGATTTCGTTTTTGTAGAAGTCTATGGTTTGGTGGCTTACAAAGCGCCGCCAGTCAAGGTTAAGGGCATGTATACCTGTCTCGCCAATGGGTGATGGGGATTCTATCTGAGAAAAGTCGTTGTAAGTATGGCTCCAAAAGGTGCTCCAGTAGGTGTCGTTAAGGGTGGTGATATCGCGGTATTTGTTTTGCAGCCAGATGCGGAAGGCTTGCTGGCACAAAGGGCAGTGGCATTCGCCGTTATATTCGTTGGAAATATGCCACATAAACAGGGCGGGATGGTCTTTGTATCTTTCGGCCAATTTTTCGTTGATTATGGCGGTTTTTTCGCGATATACAGGAGATGTGAAGCAATGGTTGTGGCGGCCGCCGTGTAGCATTTTTTCCCGCCGGGCATTGGTGCGCAGCACTTCCGGGTATTTTTGGGACATCCATGCCGGGCGTGCGCCGGTGGGGGTGGCCAGCAGGACGTTTACACTAATTTTGGCCATATCGTCCATAATTTTGTCCAGCCAGGTAAAGTTAAATTGGCCTTCGATGGGTTCTAGGGCAGACCAGGCGAAAATACCAACGCTAACGGCGTTGATATGGGCTTTTTGCATCAGGGTTATGTCATCGGCCAGGATGTTTGGGTGTTTTAGCCATTGGTCGGGGTTATAATCGCCGCCGTGGAGCAAGCGGGACTCTTTTTCGTATTTGTTCA
Source organism: Defluviitaleaceae bacterium (assembly GCA_009785595.1). Taxonomy (GTDB): domain Bacteria; phylum Bacillota; class Clostridia; order Lachnospirales; family WRAX01; genus WQVZ01. The sequence goes on from WQVZ01000021.1 coordinate 3,834, forward strand.
TACCTTTCGCCTCCATAGCATAGTGGTCAGTATATTTGTGGACAGTATACAACATCCGCAGAGGCTTGTCATCATAAAATTTTATTGACAAAATTGGTTTTGTGTTGTACGATTGTAGGACATGTGCCTTTGGAGGTGAAATATGTCTTATGTCAACAGAATTATAGCAAACACAATAGAGAAAACCCCGGGAGAATTTGAATTTCATCAGGCTGTGACGGAGGTTTTGCCAACGCTGAAGGTGGTGCTGGACAAAAATCCCCGGTTTGAGGCCGCGGGTATTTTAGAGCGGCTGGTGGTGCCGGAGCGTTGCTTTGTTTTTAGGGTGCCGTGGCTGGATGATGATGGCAAAACCCGGGTAAATGTGGGGTACCGCGTGCAGTTTAACAGTGCCATCGGGCCGTACAAAGGTGGCTTGCGCTTTCATCCCAAGGTGTCTTTGGGTGAAATAAAGTTTTTGGGGTTTGAGCAAACATTCAAAAATTCCCTTACGTCCCTGCCTCTGGGCGGCGGAAAAGGTGGGGCGGATTTTGACCCCAAGGGCAAAAGTGACAACGAAGTGATGAAGTTTTGCCAGAGTTTTATGACGGAGCTTGGCAAATATCTTGGCGCGACCATTGATGTGCCTGCCGGGGACATTGGTGTGGGTGCGCGGGAAATTGGATACATGTACGGCCAATATAAGCGCATAAATGACACATTTGAAGGCGTGTTGACCGGTAAAGGCCTTACCTACGGCGGGTCTTTGGGCCGCACGGAGGCTACGGGATACGGATTGTTGTATTTTGTTAATGAGATGCTGCAACGTGCCGGAAAGTCTTTGGAAGGACAGATTGTGACCATATCGGGTTCCGGCAATGTGTCTATTTTTGCTTGTGAAAAAGCCCGGGAATATGGCGCAAAGGTTGTAACAATGTCAGATTCTGGCGGGTTTATATATGATGCTGACGGCATAGATTTGGATGCCGTGAAGGAAATTAAGCTGGTAAAGCGCGGGCGCATTAAGGATTATTTGCAATATCGCCCTAATGCACAATACACTGAAGGCAAGAGGGTTTGGGGGGTGCCGTGCCATATTGCGCTGCCCTGTGCCACGCAGAACGAACTGGATGAAAATGACGCCAAAGAGCTGGTTAAAAATGGATGCTATGCCGTGGCAGAGGGCGCAAATATGCCGTCTTCCAACGAAGCCATCGAAGTATTTTTGGCCAATGGGGTGTTGTTTGGCCCGGCAAAAGCCGCCAATGCCGGTGGTGTTGCCACATCGGGCCTGGAAATGACACAAAACGCCATGCATACCAGCTGGACGCGTGATGAAGTGGATAAACAGCTGCATAGAATAATGGTAAATATATATGCCCAGGCCGCCGGTGCTGCCGAAGAATACGGCGCAAAGGGTAATTTTGTGGCGGGGGCAAATATCGCTGGCTTTTTGAAAGTGGCCAACGCGATGCTGGAACAGGGGGTAGTATAATGGCAGAACTACCCGAAATTGCAAAGTATTCTGGCCAGATGAGGGAAGCTTTGCGGGGCAAAACCATAAAGGCCATAGAAGTCTTGCAAGAAAAATGCACCAATGTCCCTGTGGATGAGCTGCAAAAGCGCACTGTGGGGGCAATTGTAGCGGATGTGTACAACAAGGGCAAGTGGATTTTTACCGTCCTGGATAATGGTGAACATATATTGTTGTCATATGGCATGGGCGCAGATGTTTTGTATTTTGAGGATGAAGGCAAACTGCCGGAGAAATATCAGGCAAAGGTGCTTTTTGACGATGACAGCGGGTATACCGCCCGTTTTTGGTGGTTTGGGCAGTTTTATTTGGCTAATGAGGCCGAGCTTGCCGCAGAACCTAAAACAAAGGACATCGCCATTGACCCCTTTGACGACAGGTTTACATTGGAGTATTTTGAGGGGCTGCTAGCAGGGAAGAAAACCCAAGTTAAGGCGTTTTTGATGAATCAAAAGAATGTGGGCGGCATTGGCAATATGTATATGCACGATATTTTGTTTAAGGTAGGCCTGCACCCACAAAAGAAAATATCTGACATGGGCAAAGATGATGTGAAACGACTGTATGATAGTATTTTGTCGGTGCTTGGTCTTTCTTGCGACAAGGGTTCGTTTTGTTACGAAATGGATTTTTTTGGAGAGACAAGGTAATTTTGGGATGGAGGATGTTTTGGTGGGGTATAAAGAAAACCAACCCTGCCCAATATGTGGGGAAAGTATTGTAATGATAAAAACAGGCAGCACATCTGCGTATATATGTTCTGCCTGTCAAAAGTTATAAAATTTATAGGCCATAAAAAATTAAGGGAGGCGTTTAGTTTGGCTGATTTAACACCCAAGCAAATTGTGCAGGCCGATGCGGAATGGATTTATATCGGCAATATTTACACCATTGAGGCGGATTTGGAACTGCCGGAAAAAGGCAAAAATGGCTCGGCAATAACATGGGCCACCAACCATCCTTTTGTTATCAACGCAAAGGGTAGGGTAGTGCGCCCTAGGGAAGGTGCCGGCAACCGCGAGGTTATACTGACGGCCACTGTGACTTATGGCGAAGAGACCGTGACACGGGAATTTGTGACGACGGTTTTGGCGTTGAAATCTAATGTTAAGATTGTGGGCGCTGTGACTGTTGAGGAAGTAATTGCAAAAGGCAGCGGATATCAGCTGCCCGGCGTTGTTATTGTGAAAAAAGACGACGGCACATTTGCTACCGATAATGTTGTGTGGAAAAACGCCCCGGATTTTGCCGTTGCGGCGGAGGGTGTGTATGAAGTAGAGGCGGAAGCGCTGCCAGAAACAGAAGTTGTGCCAAAGGCTGTAATTACGGTAAAAACTGAGGCCTGTAAGTGCTGTTGCGACAAACCGGCTATTGTAGCCAACAAAGTGTGCTATGGCGATGTTAAGATAACAGGCGGGTTCTTTAACGAAAACCGCTTGCGCGCCGAGGAGTTTTTGGTAAATTGGAATTTGGACTCCTTGCTTTACAACTTCCGCGAGGCTGCCGGGCTTGACCTTAAAGGTGCCGCGCCCATGGCCGGGTGGGATGCGCCTGAATGCCTACTTAAAGGCCATACCACGGGGCATTATTTGTCCGGCGTGGCCCTTGCGTACGCAGGAAATACCGAAAACAAGGCTAGACTTGGCGAAATTATTACCTATATGATAGACGGTTTGGCGGAGTGCCAGGATGCCATGGAAAAAAGCGGCAAATTTGCTTATGGCTTCCTTAGTGGATATTCCGAAGAGCAATTTGACAAATTGCAAGAATATGTGGTGTATCCTAAAATTTGGGCGCCGTATTATACATTGCATAAGATAGTTTCTGGTCTTATTGATTGTTACGAATATGCGGGGTCGCAAAAAGCCCTGGATGTGGTGGCAAAGCTGGGTATTTGGATATATAACAGACTCTCTAAACTGCCAAACGAGCAGCTGCAAAAAATGTGGGCCATGTATATTGCCGGGGAATTTGGCGGTATAAACGAGTCTTTGGCCCGCCTGCAAAAATTTGTGGACAAGCCGGAGTATATGGCGGCGGCTAAGTTGTTTGACAACGAAAGGCTGTTTTATCCCATGGCCAGAAATGTGGACACATTGGGTGGCATACACGGCAACCAGCATGTGCCGCAAATTATCGGTGCGCTGGAGATTTTTGCCCGCACCGGCGAAAAAGAATATTACGACATTGCGTATAATTTCTGGCGCATTGTTACATCCGCCCATATTTACAATATTGGCGGAAGCGGCGAAGGCGAGATGTTCCAAGACCCCCACAAGATTGGCACAAAATTATCCGAAAAAACCGCCGAATCTTGCGTGTCTTACAATATGCTTAAATTGACCAGCATGTTGTTTGAGTACGAGCCCAAAGCCGAATATATGGATTATTTTGAAAAGACGCTGTACAACCACATTGCGGCATCACAAGACCAAAGCGGCCCAATTGGTGGATCTACGTACTTTATGCCGTTGCGTCCAGGCGGCGAGAAGGGTTATGATTCTAAGGGCAATACATGTTGCCGCGGCACGGGTCTGGAGAATCATGTTAAGTACCAAGATGCCATATACTATACCCAGGGCAAGTCTGTGTTTGTAAATCTTTATATGCCATCTGTCCTCTGCACAGCGGATGCGAGCCTCGCTATTGTAAGCGACTTTTTGGCGGCAAGCGGCGGCCATAAAGCGGTGATAAAGGTGAATAAAGCGGGCTTTGAGCAGCTTAAATTGCGCGTGCCCTGCTGGAGCAAAGACGGCTTTGGCGTAAAGGTTAACGGCGCGGCAGTTAATTATGAAACCAAAGACGGATATGCTGTTATCACAGGCGTTAAAGACGGTGACGAAATTGAGGTTGCGTTTAGCTTTAAGTTAAGAGTGGAAGCCACAAAGGACGCGCCGGATGTTGTTTCGCTGTATTATGGCCCGCTGGTTATGCCCCTTATTGATGATGCGGAGGACTTTATCACGCTGGACAAGGGTTTTGAAGCTAAGTTGCAACAGACCGGAGATTATGAGTTTGTTGTGGGCGGGCGTAAGTTTGTACCGAATTATTATGCCAATACCGGCAAATATCACGCGTATTTTAAAATTAAGTAAGTGATGCGTATGTTGGGCGACCACAGGTCGCCCATGCGAAATAGCCGGGCGGGATGACCCCGCCCCTACGCGCTATTATGATATTATCAAAGGAGGATTTTTGTGGCAAAGATAACTTTTTTAGGAGCAGGCAGCACGGTGTTTGCCCATAATGTGCTGGGGGATTGCATGAGCTCTCCTGTGCTGGCAGACAGCGAAATTGCCCTTTATGATATTGATGGCCAAAGGCTGAAGGAAAGCGAAGGCATACTTAATGCTGTAAACAATGGCCTTGGCGGCAAGGCCCGGATTAAGTGCTACTTGGGTGTGGAAAACCGCAAAGAAGCCCTGCGCGGGGCGGATTTTGTGATAAATGCCATACAGGTTGGTATGTATGACCCATGTACCATTACCGACTTTGAGATACCCAAAAAATATGGCTTGCGCCAGACCATTGCGGACACATTGGGTATTGGCGGCATAATGCGCGGCTTGCGCACCATACCTGTTATGGCGGATTTTGCCAGAGATATGGAAGAAGTGTGCCCCAACGCATGGTTTTTAAATTATACAAACCCAATGTCTATTTTGACAGGCTATATGCTGCGCTACACCGGCGTGAAGACTGTTGGCTTGTGCCACAGTGTGCAGGTGTGCTCGGAATATCTGTTAAAGCCATTGGGCCTGGAAGATAAAATTGAAGGCCGTAAAGAGCTTATTGCCGGCATAAACCACATGGGCTGGCTGCTTGATATTAAAGACAAAGCCGGTGTGGATTTGTATCCGGAAATTAGAAAGCGCGCCGCCGCCAAAAACGCGGGCGAAAAGCATTGGGATATGGTGCGTTATGATTATATCGACAAGCTGGGGTATTATTGCACAGAGTCCAGTGAGCATAATGCCGAATACAACCCGTTTTATATCAAACACCGCTATCCGGAGCTGATAGAGCGGTTTAACATCCCATTGGACGAATATCCTCGCCGCTGTGTTAGCCAGGCGGCCAAGTGGGCGGAGAAATATGAGGGGTTAGCGGCAGAAAGCTCTTTACCACACAAGCGTTCCAGCGAATATGCCTCTCGTATAATGGAAGCCATGACCACAGGCGTGCCATATAAAATTGGCGGCAATGTGATGAATTATGGCGGCCTTATTGAGAATTTACCTCGCGAAGCGTGTATAGAAGTGCCGTGTATGGTGGACAATGCCGGTGTGCATGGTACATATGTGGGGCATTTGCCGGTGCAGCTGGCGGCAATGAACATGACCCATGTAAACGTGCATCTTGTTACAATAGAAGCGGCGGTTACGCTGAAAAAAGAGCATATTTATCATGCGGCTATGCTTGACCCGCATACAGCGGCAGAGCTCTCTCTTGATGACATACGCTCTATGGTGGACGAATTGATAGAAGTGCATGGAGACTGGATGCCCAAGTATAAATAATATATGATGAATCCGGGGGTTTTGGGTTTTGTACGCAACCCCCGGGTTATTGTATTTTGCTGCGATAAGGGAGCGACTAAGTGTTGTTTGAAAAAATATTTGGCAAGAATGATTTTGGAATATTTATGATGGCCATGGCATTGGCGGCGATTATTGCCGCAACCAGCTATAGGACCGGGATGTTTTTTTATAATGCATCCAATTTTGCCTTTGGTGTGGGTGCTGTTTATGTTGTTATCGGCCTGTCGGTTATTGTTAAAAACATTGGACTTTTTAGGTCTGTGGGATATATGAGGTACAGACGGGAGTTTAGGCGCACGGGTGATGCTGATTATAGCGCGAAACCGGTGTCTTATGCGGAATACAATATGGAAAAAGATAAAAACCGGCGAAGCGTGAAGAAATATTTTATTGTTGGTTTGCCGTTTTTGGTGATATCATATTTGCTGGCCCTTGGGCATCCTGGCTTATAGGGTTTTGGCAGGGGTTTTGAGCTACCGGCAATATTACCAAATTTTTTTGTTGTGATTTATCGTTTTTTGTGTTAGAATGAAAGATAAGTTTGTTTGCAGCCATCAATAATGAGGGGTGACTTATAATGTCGGAACATGCAACAGTACTGGATGTTCGAGGTTTGAAGCAGCATTTTACCAGCGGTTTTGGCAAAACCAAAACAGTGGTAAAAGCCGTGGACGGCATCGATTTTTCTATTAAGCGCGGCCAAACTTTTGGTTTGGTGGGCGAGTCCGGTTGTGGCAAAACCACCACGGGCCGCACCATAATACGCCTGTACAAACCAACGGACGGCGAAGTTTATTTTAACGGCGACCTTATTTCGGGCAAGTTATCTAAAGAAGAAAGACTGAAAGTTACCCAAGGGATACAGATGGTTTTTCAGGATCCTATATCGTCACTTAACCCGCGTATGACCGTAAAAGAGATAATTGGCGAGGGTTTGGTAATAAACAAGCTGGTTAAAAATGACGCGGAGCTGACACAGCGGGTTGTGGATATTATTCGCCTGGTGGGTCTGCAAGAAGACCATATTACCCGCTATCCTCACGAATTTTCCGGCGGCCAGCGTCAGCGCATTGGCATTGCCCGTGTACTTATATCCAACCCCAGTTTGATAATAGCCGATGAGCCTATATCTGCCCTGGACGTATCTATACAAGCCCAGGTGCTTAATTTGCTGAACGGTCTTAAAAAGCAGCTTGGCCTTACCATTTTGTTTATTGCTCACGATTTGTCTGTGGTTAAATATTTTTCGGATTATGTGGCTGTTATGTATAATGGCAAAATTGTGGAATCAGGATATCCGGCTACACTTTATGCGAATCCTGTGCATCCCTATACCCGGGCATTGCTGTCTGCCATACCCATACCCGACCCTGCATACGAAAAAGGCAGAGGATATGTTACATATGACCCAAGCGTGCATGACTATACCAACGATGAGCCTGTAATGCATGATTTGGGCGGCGAGCATTTTGTTTATCTTTCTGAATCTGAATTAGGAAAATATGTAAAATAAAAATATAATTTTTGGAAATAAGGTGTGGCAATGTGCTTCGCCTTATTTTGCCGTTGATCATGCTGATTGATGGCATTTAACAAAAAAGTGTTGCAATAGGAAGACATTTGTGTTACAATTTAAAGACGAAGCCGTTTTAGGCGCATGACCGCATGTAGGAGGCTGATATTGTATGAGAGACCCCAGAGACGTCCGGATGTTCCGTGTTTTGGACAAAGATATTGCGGAGTTTGCCCAGAAAATATACGGTTCCGGTAAATACGAAAAGACTGCATTTGTCCCGACGGAGGCTAACCGGGGGATTGTTCAAGCGGAAATGGACGCATTGGTGCGCCGCGTGAATGGTCTGGATACAACCGATCCGGTATATGACATACTGGCCGGGCATTTTATGGATTACATAGAGGCAACACAAGCACATATTAACAATTGCTTTGCAAACCCCGGCGGCATCTTTTATGGATTGGGCTGGCGGTTGCGCAGTATTTGCGACAGAGACACCCGGCCGGATGTGTTGCGCGCCGAGGTTTTGACGGCGACAATGGAAGGGGCAACCGAGCTGTGGCAAGACGGGGTTTTACCGTCACTTGCCGGGTTGGATGCGGGCAAATTAAGCCGTGCCCTGGCGGGACTTAAACATACGGCATCGGCGGCAGGGTATATTAAGCCAAAGCTGGGTGACTTTTTTAAGAGCCTGCCAACGGCGCAAATTGAAGAAATTTCGGTTGCTTTGGATGGCTTTATTAAGGATATGGATGCGCACATAGCCCACACGGGCAATGTTATGGAAGAAAAAGGCGGGGCGCCCAAAGGGTTGGCCAGGGCCGATGATGAAACCATACCCATAACCCGTGAGGAATATAGAGAAACGCTGAAAAGCAATATTGGTGTGAATTTGGATGAGCTTTTAAGCTGGTACGAAGAAGAAAACGAGAAAACTCGGGCAGAATCTTTGGCATTGGCCAATAAATTGAAGGGGCCGGTAAAGTCTACGGCGGAAGTAAGCGACATATTGTTTAAGTATGCAGGTCCATGTGATTCGCCGGAGGAAATGTTTAGGCGTGTGGATGTTTACTTGAAGCGAGCGCGAGCCGCGGCCCACCAATATGTGTGGCTGCCGGAGGATGAAATTTGCGAATGTGTGCCCATACCGGAGCAGCTAAAAGATTCTTACCCTTGGGGCGGATATTCCGGTGACTATCCATCAAAATACCCCCTGTACAACACGATGTTTTTGAATAATTTTAATTATACGGCAATAACCGACGGCTGGATAAAAATTAATGCCTTGCATGAGGCATATCCAGGCCACCATGTGCAGTTTTTGCGGACGGCAATTGACCCCATACCGGAAACCATGAAGCGTGGGGCAAAACACATACCCATTAGCGAAGGGACTTGCATACGCACAGAACGGGAGTTTGAATTTGTTTTTGCGGAGGATCCTTTTTACCCGCTGATGGTGGCCCACCGCCGCCATCACACGTCCACGCGCATAAAGGTTGACCTGTGGTTGCATTATTTTGGCAAAACAATTGGCGAAGCCTGCGATCTTTATGAAAAAGAAATGGGATTTGACAGAAAAACAGCCCGTGCCCAGGTGCAGGCGCACGAAAATGGCACGGGATATTTTACCGGATATTACTATGGCATGAAAAAGATTTGTGACTGGGAGCGGCAATATGGCTGGGATTCCCGCGAATATACAGAGCTGCTATTTTCTGTGGGCCGCGTGAGCATGGAGACCTTTGAGAAAATATTGAAATTAAGCCCGCAAGACAGGCATAGTTTGCTGCATGATTTTGCTAGTTTGATACAATTTGCCTAAGCCTAGAACAAAACTATGTTTTGTTTTGGATAAAACCATTGATTATGGAGGGAGGTGCTTTTGAAGAGAAGCACGGCAACATAGACAAAAACGTATTTCAGTGAAGTAAAAAATTTAAATAAAAATCAAGGAGGAATTGCAAGATGAAGAAATATCTTTTCGCAATTTTGGCACTTTTGCTTGTGTCAATTTTTGCCTTTGCCGCTTGTGGCGGTAATGGGGATGACCCAGCAGATCAAGAGACGGACACAGGAGTAGAAACACCCGTGGAACCAGATCCAGTTGATCCAGATCCAGTTGATCCAGATCCAGTTGACGTGGAAAGACTTGAGAGACATCTTAGACTGGCTTTCCCATTGCAACACACCATTATCTTTAACCCAATGGTAATTGGTAACGAGCACGAAACAGTGCGTCTGTTGCTCTCCAACCTGTTTTACAGAGTAGTTTGCCCGGATTTGGAATGGCCAATCTTTATTAAAGAAATGGCTGCTGACTATCCACAGCAAATGGACGATGAAGGTCTTGTATGGCGCCTGTTTGTTGAGCCGGGCTGGACTTTTGACGACGGCACACCGATCAATGCCCATTCTTTTGAATTTGCCATTATGTGGCAAAATGACCCATTGCTTCAAAACCGTAACTCTGGCCAAAACTCAATCCATGGTTTGCCTGGTTGGTACATGGGCCAACATGGTTGGGATGCGGTAATAAATGGTTATTATCGTGAATTCTTTGATGAAGAAGCAGATGAATACGTTACTGAATTTATGGAGCCTGGCTTCAGAATTATTGACGACTATACCTTTGAACTTCGTTACTACCCACAATTTAGACCACAATTTGGCGCGGTAAGCGTTGCGGAAGGATTTGCAGGCGGCGGCAATGCCCCTATCCATCCTGAACTTTGGATGCGCAACCTTGAAGAAGATGGTCTGTCAACCTCTTGGGGTCGTGAGCCATGGTATCCATACATCAGCCCTACTGGCACACACCAAGCTGTTCAATACATAACTGACCAAACCTTTACCTTCGAGCGTCGCCCAGGCTATATCGGCCCTATGAACGAATGGATTACCGCTGACCGCATTACTTGGACCATTGCTCCTGATGAAGCAACCCAAACTATGCTTTTTGAAACCGGCGAAATGGATCAGGCTATTGCCAATGCCAGCAGATTTGACGAGTATCCAGGTCTGTACTTTGTTGCAAACGGCTTTGTATACGGCATTTTCCTTAATTCTTTAAGTGAAGTCCATCCAATTCTCCAAGACTTAGACTTTAGAGCGGCCATGTACTGGTCTCTTGACAGAGAAAGAATTGTTGGTATGGCCTTCCCAACTGCCTTGCCGCAATCTTTCTTGGCTCCTGCAAGTGCCAGATATCGCCAGGCAGATTTCCTTGAGTCAGGCGTATGGCTTAACTGGAGAGATAGCGAATATGGTCGTGCTGTTACTGTAAACGGCCACCCTCTTACACAAAACGGCTTTGAACCCGAACGCGCTCTTGAGTATTTCAACCGTGCTTGGGAAGCTAACGGCAGCGTTCCTATTGTTATGGAATTGATTTATTCTGACGCCGGTGAAGCCCAGCAAATGTGGGCAGAAGCTATACAAGAAGCTTGGCAAAGCCTTTTTGGTGCCGACCGCTTCTCTGTCACCCTTCGTGCTGTACCTACCCTTGTTGCTCTTGAGCAGCATCTGCAGCGCCATGCGTTGGATTATGACATAGTTGCCGACCGCAGAGTGTGGATGGGCATTGCTGATGAGCCAGCCCGTAACACAAACTGGGTTGCAACTGGCCATAGACATTCTTGGGATACCCAGTATATGATCCTTACAGAAGAAGCTCAAATTGAGCACGACAGATTGATTGATATTTTTGATGACGCAAACCGTCATACCGTAGCACATCGTAATCTCCGCAACAGCCTTGGCGTTGAGCTTGAGACCGTCATCTTGAATGACCACAGCTTTATACCTATGTACAACCATGCAGACCGTATGAGAGTACAACCATGGCTGCAATCTATTATTCCTAACGGCCATTATGGGCTTAGACTTGCTCCATTCCAGTTTGTCTGGGACGATGCATTATATGCCGAAATGATGGGGCAGTAATTCATTAGCTTTTGCAATTTGAGAATTTGAGATTGATATAGCAATCTTGCTATGGCAAATTGCTATGATATGGAGCTTGGAGGGCAACTTCCAAGCTCCATACTAAATCTCTTTAACTTGGAATAGTACAAACGCTTTTGTCATTTACAAAATCTGACACCCCAAGCGCAGTGAAGTGTCCTACATCAAGGGCTTTTCCCTGTGTTTGGGATTGATAATGAAAGCGGTGTGATATATGTTAAAATATACACTACAGAGGCTTTTGGCGGCAATTATTACCTTTTTCGTTGCGATGTTGGTAATATTTATTCTTATTAACATGCTGCCCATTGACCTTATGCAGCACCTGGTGGATTTAGGTCCGCCCCAGGGAGGAGAAGCGGCCGCCGGCTGGACTTCTGCCGTAACCCAACATACAGTTGATACTATTATGGAGCGGTTTGGCTGGGATCAACCCCTGCCGGTTCAATTTTACCGCATGATAATAAATTATTTACAGTTTGACTTTGGCATTTCGTTGGTTGTGCGTAACAACGTACCTGTTGTTGACGTAATGGCTACCCATCTGCCTGTTACAATGCAACTTAATTTTATTTCCATATTCTTCATATTGCCTGTGGGTGTGTTTTTTGGTGTGACCACGGCTTTGACAAAAGACAGCATATATGACCATACTGCGTCTACATTTGTTGTGCTTTTCATTGCTGCCCCGGGCTTTGTAATTGCGGCTTTGCTTCAATACTTTATCGCCTTTAGGTTGGGATGGTTCCCGATTTTGCTGGCTCCGGAGGAAACCCTAAACTGGACCAGGCTCCATTCCATGATATTACCTATTTTGGCTGTAAGCTTTGGGCCCATTGCCCATATGGCGAGGGTTATGCGGGCGGAGCTGACAGAGGCTATAACCAGTGATTATATGCTTCTTGCTAGGGCCAAAGGCCAAAGTTACAAACAGGCCATCATCCATCACGCTTTCCGCAATGCCAGCGTGCCTATGGTTGGTACGTTTATGTTCTTGTTTATTGGTATATTGTGGGGTTCTCTTGTTGTGGAGGTAATATTTAACATCCCGGGCATATCAAGGGTTATAATTACATCTATGCAAGTCAATGATATCCAGCTAACTTTGGCGATATTGTATTTTTACGTGGCAATTTCGCTGTTGGCGAGCATCGCCTTTGACTTAACGTTAGGCATCGTTGACCCGCGTATTAGGATGGGAGGCAAAAAAGATGGACAATAAATCTGTTTTGCTTGAAAACAACATTCCCTTGGACAGCGAGTTTTTGAATTTGTCCAGGGAGGACTTTGAACTTCTCCCAAGGGAAGAAAAAATACTTGACGTGGAGTTTAAAGGCGAATCTGTGTCATATGCCAAGGACGTTTGGCGTCGGTTTTTGCGCAGTCCCATCACGGTTGTTTCTGCTGCTATTATTGCGATCATTGTGCTCATGGGCATCGTGGGGCCTTATCTAAGTGGCTTTACCGCTTTTGAGCAACGATGGGACCTTGGCAGGCTACCCCCCAGATGGCCCGGATTTGAACACCTGGGTATCTTTGACGGTAGCACCGTCAGGGAGATTCAAGCGGCGAATCTGCCAAACTGGGAACCTGTGCTGATTAGGGTGGTTGAAGAATTTGAAGTTGTGACCTCCAGGGGTCCTGTGCCTATGCTTCGTATCAGGATTGACGCATATGCTCACGCGGCCGTCCAGCACGCAGCTAATATAGAACAAGGCCTGACTCCTGACCCTACGGATATGTATTTCCTTTTTGGGACGGACCAGCTGGGAAGATGTTTGTTTAGCCGTTTGTGGCAAGGCACGCGGGTTTCGCTTATTTTGGGCTTTTCTGCGGTGCTTATAAACCTTGCCATTGGTATGATTATGGGTTCGGCCATGGGGTATTATGGCGGTAAATTTGATATGATTGCCCAGCGTATAATGGAGGTTATCGTTAATATTCCGTTTTTGCCGCTGTGTCTTATATTGATTATGCTTTTGGGCTCGGGAATGCAGACGCTGATTATCATCTTCCTGATAAACGGTTGGATACCCGTGGCCAATAATGTGCGTATCCAGTTTTATCGTTTTAAAAACCGCGAATATGTTTTGGCATCGCGGACCATGGGCGCCAGCGACAAGCGGGTAATGTTTAGGCATATTTTGCCTAACGCCATTGGCACAACCATTACGTTTGTAGCACTTAGTGTTCCTACCGTTATCATGACAGAAGCTTTCTTGGCGTATTTGGGCCTTGGTATAGAAGCACCAAACCCATCCATTGGGGTTTTGCTTAGAAACGGACAGGAAAACCTTCTGACATACCCATTTATGATGCTTTTCCCGGGAATTGTTATCGTTTTGCTGATGCTTGCGTTTAACCTGCTTGGCAATGGCCTGCGGGACGCGTTTAACCCTGCCCTGCGCAAATAGAATGTTGAGGTGATATATAAATGAGCAATGCTAACAAAATACTGGAAGTTAAGGATTTGACTATATCGTTCAACACATATGCGGGCAAGGTTCAGGCGGTGCGCGGCATAAGTTTTGACCTGTTTGAGGGCGAAACCCTGGCTATTGTGGGAGAGTCCGGCTCGGGCAAAACCGTTTCTACCAGGTCTCTTATAGGTTTGCTTGCGGCCACGGCCGAAATTGGCAACGGCACCGCAATTTATAATCCCCCCGGCGCGGATAGCATTGATTTGCTTCCTCTTAAAGACAAAGAATGGAACGCCTTTAGAGGTAAGGAAATTGCCATGATTTTCCAGGATCCTTTTTCGTCACTTAACCCCATTAAGCGGATTGGCAAGCAGATTTCTGAGATATTTACCATGCAGCACAAATTGTCTAAGGTCGAGGCAAAGTTGCGGGCCATAGAGCTTATGCGCAGGGTTGGTATACCCATGCCGGAAAAAAGATACAGTCAGTATCCTTTCCAATTTTCCGGCGGCATGCGCCAACGTATAGTTATTGCTATAGCCCTGGCATCCGACCCCAAGATACTTATATGCGACGAGCCGACAACAGCACTGGATGTTACCATACAAGCCCAGGTGCTTGCGCTTATTTCGGAAATACGCCGCGAACGAAACATATCCACCATATTTATTACCCACGACCTTGGGGTTGTGGCCCATGTGGCGGATAGGATAGCTGTTATGTATGCCGGCAAAATTGTGGAATACGGCACGGCACACGAGGTTTTTTACAATCCGCAACATCCTTATACATGGAGCCTTATGTCATCCATGCCGGATATGGATATTGTGGCGGGTGAGGAGCTTGAGGCCATACAAGGCACGCCGCCGAATATGCTGTATCCACCGGAAGGCGATGCTTTTGCCGAGCGCAACCCAAATGCTGTTGCTATGGATTTAAAAATGCATCCGCCTATGTTTAAAGTTAGCGATACCCATTATGCGGCCACGTGGCTGCTGCACCCCAATGCGCCTAAAGTGGAAAGACCGGCGCTGTTGGAGCGCAGAATAAAAAATTCGCTGCAGCGGCAACAGGAGCGGGAGCAAGCCAAATAGCATATTAACATGTGAATTATAAGCAAAAACAAAGCGCCCACGCCGGACAAGCATGGGCGCTTTGTTGAAAATAGGGAAATGATTCTTGATGATTAGGGCATGGCTGTGATATAATTAATAACATACATGAGGATTGATAAAAAAATCCTTGCATTCCAATATGTTTTGAGGTATAATAAAAATATGAGCGTATTAATCACGAATATTCAAAGATATGCAATACACAACGGGGGCGGCATACGCACCACGGTGTTTTTTAAAGGATGCCCCTTGGCGTGCTCCTGGTGCCACAATCCGGAGACGCAGAGCTTTAAGGCCGAAGGGGAGGTTTTTAACTACACCCCCCGCCAGCTTGCGAAGCTGGTTATGCGCGACCAGATATTTTTTGGAGAGCAGGGCGGCGTAACTTTGTCCGGCGGGGAGCCTTTGGCCCAGGATATGGGGTATATGACCGAGTTTTTGCGGATATTAAAGCAAAGCGGTGCCCATATTGCCTGCGACACATGTGGTGATGTGCCCTGGGATAATTTTGCCGCGGTTTTGCCTTATGTTGACCTGTTTTTGTATGACATAAAGGCGGCAACGGAAGAGCTACATGTGGAATACACAGGCCGAAGCAATGTGCGCATAATTGACAATTTAGGAAAATTAGCCCAACACACTGCCCAAGTGTGGTTGCGTATACCCGTTATTGGCGGGTATAATGACGGCGAGGAAATGACGGCCATTATTGATTTGGCCAAAAAAGCTGCCCCTGGGCGCAAGATTTCTTTGTTGCCGTATCACACCATGGGTAAGGACAAATGGGATAAAATAGATAAATCTCCCCGGCATGTGGATTTTTACACACCCGGCACCGAAGCAATGGCGAAAATTGCCATGGATTGGAAGCGGGCGGGCTTTGAGGCGGAGATTGGTGGGTAAAATAAAACTGACAGTTTATGAAGGAGGAGTAGTGATGACACAAATTACTATGTCACCAAGGGTAGAAGCCCTGAGAACACAAAGCGAGAGCACAATACCAAGGCTAAGCCTGGAGCGGGCGTTGCTTGTGACCCAAGCCTATGAAGAATATGAAGGCCAGGTTTCTTTACCGGAATTGCGGGCCTACGCCCTTTTAAATGTAATGAAGCATAAAGAGCTGTGTATAAATCCTGGAGAGCTTATTGTAGGCGAAAAGGGTGACGGGCCGCAAACCGCCCCGACTTTTCCGGAGCTTATTTGCCACAGCATAGAAGATATGCGCGTAATGGACGTCAGAGAACTGATATCTTTTAAAGTTGACGCCGGTGACTTTGCCGTGCAGGAAGAGCGCATACAGCCATTTTGGGAAAAGCGGTGCATGCGCAAGAAAATTATGGAGGCTGTAAGCCCGGAATGGAAAGATTGTTACGCCGCGGGGTTGTTTACGGAGTTTTTGGAACAGCGCGGCCCGGGACATACCGTTGGATCGGAAATTATTTACCAAAACGGCTTTTTGGACTTTAAGAAGCGTATAGCGGATGCTATGGCGGTGCTGGATTATGCTGCCGACCTTGACGCCCAGGCTAAGATGGAGCAATTGCGCGCCATGGATATTGCCTGTGATGCGATAATTACCTTGGGTGAGCGTTATGCAGCATATGCCCACAAAATGGCTGATGCAGAAAAAGATCCGGTAAGGGCGGCGGAGTTGCGCCAGATTGCGGAAAATTGCACCGTTGTACCGGCTCATCGCCCGCAAACCTATTGGCAGGCCATTCAGATGTATTGGTTTGTGCATATTTGTGTGACCACGGAGCTTAATCCTTGGGATGCGTACAGTCCCGGGCGGCTGGACCAGCATTTGCTGCCGTTTTATGAGAAAGACACTGATGATGGTATTTTGGACGACCCCAAGGCTTTGGAGCTTTTGCAGTGCCTATGGGTAAAATTTAACAACCAGCCGGCACCACCAAAGGTTGGTGTGACGCTAAAAGAAAGCAGCACATATACGGATTTTGCAAATATTAACACCGGGGGCATAAAACCCGATGGTTCTGATGGTGTTAATCCCGTAAGCTTTTTGATACTTGACTGCATGGACAGCATGAGATTGCTGCAACCAAGCTCTAACGTACAAATTTCTAAAAAAACGCCGCCACACTTTGTAAAGCGGGCCTTGGAAGTATCTCGCAAGGGTTGGGGTCAGCCGGCATTTTACAACACTGATGCCATTGTGCAAGAGCTGTTAAACGCCGGCAAAACCATAGACGACGCCCGCCGCGGCGGTGCCAGTGGTTGTGTAGAGACCGGGGCATTTGGGTCGGAGGCGTATATACTTACGGGCTACTTTAACCTGCCTAAAATACTGGAGCTTACATTTAACAATGGATTTGATAAAGTTTCCGGCAAGCAGCTTGGCCTAAAGTTGGGCTATGCCAAAGATTTTGCTGATTGGCCGCAGCTTATGGCAGCGTATAAAAAGCAGATAGCCCACTTTGCGGATATTAAAATAAAGGGTTCTAATGTGATAGAGTCCTTGTATGCGCGGTATATGCCTGTGCCTTTCCTGTCGGTTGTTACCCACGACTGCATAACCAATGGTATGGACTATAACGCCGGAGGCGCAAGGTATAATACCAGCTATATACAAGGCGTGGGCATTGGCACGGTGTCGGATTCTTTGGCGGCCATAAAGCACCTGGTGTTTGATAAAAAAGACATAGCCATGGAAGAATTGATGGCTGTGTTGGATGCTGATTTTGAGGGCCGCGAAGACTTGCGCGAGGAATTGCTTAACGAACCGCCGAAATATGGTAATGATGATGATTACGCCGATGATTTGATGTATGAGGTGTTTTTGGCCTTTCATGATTATGTAACCGACCGACCAAATGCCCGCGGCGGCACATATCGCATAAATATGCTGCCCACCACCTGCCATGTATACTTTGGCGAGGTGTGCGGTGCCAGTGCAAACGGACGCCGCGCCGGCAAGCCTGTGTCCGAGGGTATTTCGCCCACGCAAGGGGCGGATATAAATGGCCCGACAGCGGCTATGCTTTCTGCGGCAAAGATGGACCATCTGCGCACCGGCGGCACTTTGCTTAACCTAAAGTTTACCCCGCCAACCGTTGCGGGAGAAAAGGGCTTGGACGCCATGGCCGGCTTGGTTCGCGCTTATTTTGCCATGGATGGACACCACGTGCAGTTTAATGTGGTGGATAGAGCCACGCTTATTGCCGCACAGCAAAATCCGGAGGAGTATAAAGATTTGATTGTGCGTGTGGCGGGATATTCTGACCACTTTAGAAATTTGAGCAAGGCGTTGCAGGACGAGATTATTGATAGGACGGAGCAGCCTGTTTAATTATGTTGCAAAGTGAGCGGCCCTATGTGGCCGCTCTGTAACTAAATGCGGTCGGGTTCGTGCATATGAAAGGGACGGGTCATGAGCATGACAATGCGCTTGATGCCGGAGATACTAACACAGCATCCTATTCCTAATGCCTTGCATGGTGTAAATTTACGGCATTACTGGGGGCGCAACAGTGCTAAGTGGAGGAATTTGGGGCGAGCAACCAGAGAAAAACAGGATTTTATTTGCATAACGTGCGGGCGTAAAGCGCCACAGCTATATCCATATTGTTAACTTGTTGTCGTTACAGGAAGAAGGAAGGGTTGCTCGGGAACATGTTAAATCCTAGCCAAACACAACTTGCAAAAGCAAATAATGGAAGGCAAGCTGTTTGGTAGCCCCGACTGGAAATTAATGTATGAAGGTCAAGATTTGGCGCAGCCCCTATAAAGAAAAAGAAACAAGGCGCAAATAGATATTTTAAAATCTGAATAGAAAAAGGAGAGTATTATGGACAAGTCATTTTATGCTGGAAACAGACAGGCGCTTTATGCCCGCCTGAAGGAGGACGCCCTGGCAGTTGTGTTTAGCGGGGTGTTGATAAGGCAGACCAACGACCAATATTACCAGTTCTTTGCCGACCGGAATTTTATGTACCTTACGGGCATAGACCAAAGCGAGGCTGTGCTTTTGGGTTATGGCGGTAAGGGCGCGGAAATGAAGGAGACATTGTTTATTCCTGCGCCGGATTTAAGGTGGGAAAAATGGAACGGCCAGCGTGTAAAGGCTGATGAGGCAACAGAGATATCGGGCGCGCAGGACGTGAAGTATCTGCAAGATTTTAAAAAGCAACTTGACCAAGCCCTTATGTCCGGTGGATACAGCACGGTATATTTGCCGCTGGTTAAATTTAGTGCCGATGAGCCGGACAGCCCGGCATATCAGCTTGCCAAGTACATACGCGACCGCTTTCCACATATTATCATAAAAGACCTTATGCCACATGTAAAGGCATTGCGTGTTATTAAAAAGCCGTGTGAAATCGTGGCCATGCGTAAGGCGGAGGAAATTACGGGTGCGGGCATAGTGGCCATGATGCGTGCGGCAAAACCGGGTATGACGGAGCTTGACCTTAGGGCGGAATATATGTATGCCATTATGAAAAACGGTGCGGCGCTGCCTGGGTCTATTCCTATAATTGCCACGGGTGTTAATAATTTTTGCATACATTATCACGGACATGACAGCATAGCACAAGACGGCGACATGATTTTGAATGATGTGGGTGTTAATTACAACCATATGGTGACGGATGTGTCCCGCGGCTGGCCTGTAAACGGCCGGTTTAATGACCGCCAACGCGCGCTGTATCAATGTGCTGTGGAAACATCCAAGCATATGTTTGATATCATCAAGCCGGGTATGCCCATGGGCGACGTGGACGCCATAATAAAGCGCGTAAATTACGAGCATATGCGTGACATGGGCCTGTGCAAGACATGGGACGACATTGGCAAATATATGTGGCATGGCGGCGCGCATCACATTGGTTTTGATGTGCATGATGTGGTGGAGATTGCAATGGATACGTCGTTGGCACCGGGTATGATTTTCTGCGTGGATATAGGTATTTATGTGGAAGATTGGGGCATTGGGTTTAGGCTTGAAGACAATTGCCTGGTGACGGAGGATGGCTGCGAGAATTTGTCGAAGGACATACCATTTACCATCGAGGATATAGAGGCTGTTATGAAATAAATAGAATATGATTGAAGCCTATTTGATGGCAAAAGGAGCGATTGTAATCGCTCCTTTTTTATGTCCGGACTATTGACAGTGCATGAGGAATGTTCTATACTTGTTTGTGAGATGTTTGATGGAATTAAGTGCCAATAAAATTCTTAAAAAACCAGCAGGCGCGACGTAGTTGGAAAGGAGGCAAAAGAGGTGTGCGCCACGATTTGGTAGAGTTTTTAAAGTGATATTTACATATGCCGATATTGTATAGACATATTGGCACAACGATTTGACAGAGGAGGAGAAAATTATATGAGCCGTACAAGAAAGCATTTATGGGCTTTGATGGCTTCTGTCCTGGTGTTTGCACTGGTGTTATCCGCAAGTATATTTGCCTTTGCAAACGAAACCCAAATGGACGGACCTGCCGAAGCTGCTGTGACTGAAAGTGCTTATGATTATGATGCGGAGGACGCCGAGGCTTTGGCAGAAGTTGAAGCTTATGCTGTTACCGCCACCGCCACCCTTGTAAGCCCGCCATCCTTTATGGACTATGCTGTTTTTGACATGCTTGACCTTAGAGGTATTGAAATTCAAGTGGGCACAGATACTTTCACCTATACCAACATCACCCCTGCCATGATAACTTGGGCAGACGGCAGAGACCTTAACTACAGAGCTGACTTTATTGCCGACCAAGACCTTGATGTTGTGACAAGAACCCTTATCATTACCATTGAGGGTCAAGCAACCACCATACCTGTGCCTGTAAGGCGTTATGCTTTTGCTGAGGGCACAAGGTTTAGCATTGTTGCCACATCACACCACCCTGTAGCTGCGGTGCGTGATGGCGAGCTTGGCACCTTTATATCCGGCGGCGCAGGTTGGCTGCGCTCGTTCCCTGATACCACCTCTATGCCTTTGGGGCCTGATGGCAAGTTCCCTGCAAGCATTAACCCGCGTGCGGAATTTGCAATAGTACACAACATTGGCAACCAGGTGGGTTATGGCATACAGTCCATTCTTGATGGCAGAGTATGGCGTACAGACTTGGCGGGCAACTGGAATTTTTGGGCCGACCATGACAATACCCCTGCTGCCGTGGACAACCAAATGCTGTGGCGTATTATCCGTCTGCCAAACGGTTATCGTGCCCTTGTTTATTTTAACAACGAAGCAACCACCCATGCACCAAGAACACTGAGACCTATTGCGGCAGCTGCCGCCGGCACAAATATGCCAGGCACCCCTGCTACAGCTTGGGATCACATTGCAAATCCTGGCGAATGGAATGACGCCAACCGTTGGTTTATAGTTAATGTGGAGCATGATGTACCTGCCACCCTTACAGGTGTTGGCGAAATTCAAATGCTAGATGGTTTCCCAAATGTGGGCAATACTTTGGGTCTTGGCACGCTGACATTTGATGTTGCTGGTAATCCTTTGCGCGATACACCAATGAATATACAATGGTATCGCGGCACAACCGCCACCGGTCCATGGACAGTAATTGCGGGAGCAACAGGCCGTAATTATGCACTTGTTGATGCGGACGAAGGCAATTGGGTAAGAGTAAGAGTTACCCCGGACGGCACATATATGCTGGGTACAGCTATGTACAGCGCGGCTTTTGGGCCGGTGTTGCCGGCTTTTGACTTTACCATAAGCTCCGGAGACGTTGCAAATGTACGCCTGTTGGAGATGGGCTGGCTTGAAATTACATGGAGAAACCGCATGTACAACAGCGCCACATCTCCTTTAAGAGACCGGGAAAGCTTTATCATAACCATTGACGGCCAACCTGTGGGCATAAGCGATATACGCCACTTTGCGGGCAGTGCCGCAAACCAATGGGGCCACACCGTAACAAACCTACGTCTTGCGGGCTGGGAGAATCTTTACATAGGATGGCGGCTTAATTATGCTAACCCCGGCTTCCAATGGCTGCAACATTATGATGTTGCATATGATTATCATGATCTATTTGAATGGGTATGTGCCGTAGAAACCCTTGGTGGCGTGGAGCAAGCCCCTGTTGGCATGTGGCAATATAGACTTGCCGGTAGAAATGCCGAAAGATTCCCCGGGGAATTCCAAAATGTAGGCGGCGCTTTTGCAGATTTTGACATACAAATACAATTTGCTGACACACTTACCACCCAAGGCGGCGTGGCGGTGGACAGCACAATAGTTTACGATGTTTTGTATGTGCCTTACTATCAATTTATTGGCCCGTCCGACCATGGTCCTATCATCCGTCAAAGCGGAAGAGTGGCCCGGGCCATAAGCAATGTGTACAACCACAATGTTATACTTAACGAAATGCTGCAAGGCGACCAAAAGAATTTTAGCGGCACCATTACCGACGAGCTTGTGCGCAGAGGCTTTTATACAGGCATAAGCGGCCAAGGCGAAAACGTGTGGCTACTGCCCGAACATCGCGGCAGACTGCAATATCTGCCTACATCCATAGCGGGTGGTTACGGCGCGGGTCTGGCCCAACCTGTTAATGCCATCAGCGCGGGCGGCACCGGCATTGCCAGTGTAAACACCATCGTACACGAAGTGGCCCACGCCATAGACCTTATGGGCTTTTTGTGGCTTGGCCATCACCCGGTATATGGTGATGAACTGCGCATACTTAACGAAGACTTGATTGACCTGTACATGCAAATTATTGAGCAGGGCTGGTTCCTTGGTGCCCAGGTGGGCAACGTGGGCTTTGCCAACCTACGCCTTAACAGAGGCGAAATGTTTGCATCTTTGTCCGAAATATGGTTTTACAGCCGCGGCCAAAACAACGCGGCACCAACAGGCAGAGCTTCCTTGCAGGCTTATCTTCCACAGGCCTTTGAAATTATGTCCCGCATATATTATCCACAAACCCTGCCGCCAATGCGTGGCTGGAATCCACCAAACCCAAGCACCTTCAGCAACCCGGCACCATTTAGATTTGTGCCTATCCGGGGTGCGGGTGACGACTTCTCTTTAAGAAATTACACCTTCGGACAGGGTGTTGCCAATCCTGGCGTATTCCCGCCGGGTACCCCTGCAAGTGTTATCCAAATGACACCGCCGTATGTTGGCCAATACTTCTCCATACTTCACTTTATGAACAGCGATATCGTCAGCCCCGGTACATGGACAACCAATCCCGATGGCACATTCCCGCCGCACGGCAACCAGGTAAATAACTGGTGGTCTTATGACCATCACAGCGTAAACCACGGCTTTGACACCCTTAGCTGGGTTGTCACCCCTGTGGTAATTGATGGCAACACATATTTCCATTTCTCCGCCAAGACCATCCACGGACAGTCTCCGGGCCAAGGCTCCGGCGGCGCGGGCTTTAGCACTCTGTTTGGTGATGGCCAATATCCTCTTGGTACCTGGGGCTTGCACAACCACCCATATGCTCCGGATAATACAAATGACCCAAGAAGAGGCAGAGCCCTTGGTATGATACCGGAAGAAAACGTAATCGGCGGCCCCGTGCGCACCGTTATACGCGATCTGGAAGACCCCAACCAACTTTGGTCTTTGGTAAGCTTCCAAGGCCGCTACAGTCAGCTGGTTAACAAAGCATCCGGCCATGTGCTTACTGTTGAGGACAATATGCCTCCGGGCAACGGCACACTGCTGGTGCTGGGCGAATACAACATCATGCCGGAATTTAGTGCTATTTGGCGCGTAATGCAGCTTAGACCCGCCCCAATTGGCCCATTGGCCACAAGGCACTTTAGCCATGCCGTTGTGCCCGAGCGTTGGGACATCAAGATGCAGGAAGTTTGGATTGATGCGGACTGCGACCGCACCGTATGGATTAGATGGCAAGAGCCTGTGAATGATGCAGTGGCCGGAAACGTTGAAAATTACACCATCGTATTAGGTACAGAAAGCATCGCCCTTGTGCAGGAAGGCTCTGAAAGCGTTGGCCGCATAACCAGATTGATGTTGGCAGAACCTGCGCCACAGGCTATGCTAGAGGGGCTTGGTTCCAGAATCCGCTTTACTGGCGAAATGAGCGGTACTGTGAGTGGACTGCCTGTTAACAACCAGCTTTTCTACAACTTCCGTAGAGATGCTAATCCGCGTCCGATAGCCATCGACCCGGCCGTTATTACCCTTAACCCCGGCGATTCACAACTATTGCAACTTGTAATTCCGGGCGTAGCTGCGGTATTTAATGAAGATTGGACAATTATCGGTGGTGTTGAAGGTACGGTGATGGGCGATGGAACCATATCCAATCGACTTGTCATATCCCCCAATCAGCCTGAGGGCACATTGATTGTGCGTGCTACATTTGGCACTTTATACGCAGAAGCCATAGTAAACGTCGTACTACCACCTGTCTTTACTTTGCAAGTCTTCAACAACAACAACGACAATGTCCCATCTATAGCCGGCACCATCCGCATGTGGACACAGCTTAATGGTGTAAACGCCATTGTACCTTATGCAGAGTTAGATGTAACAGCTACATTCCCCA
>WQVZ01000022.1 GCA_009785595.1 Defluviitaleaceae bacterium
CAACCAGGCTTATATCAACATGATTGATGTAAGAAAGCTTAATGCCGACTGGGAGTTCATCAACCTTACCGTAGAGTCTGGCGGCAGGGTTGTGGAGATGGTGTTGGTTAATGATTTGTATGTAGCGGCTGTTTTCGGAGCTAGACAATTTAACCACAATGTAAATGGTCTTTTGACAGTTATGCCAGGACCAGCCATCAACATAATACCACAAATCCATGGTGTTGACTCCTTTATCCCCTATGCAGACGTAACTATAACAGCTACATTGCCTAATGGACAATCCGCCATGCAGTTTGTGGACATCAGGCGTCTATCAGTTGACTCGGACTATATAAGATTCATTCAAGTAAGCATGAATTGGCTTAATCCGTGGTGGTCTACCATTGACTTCACTTTAGAATTTGATGGGCATGTTGTAGAGTTGCTACTGGTTAATGTTTGGTATGGTCGCGTCTAACCACATAGACTTTATAAACGCACTGAAATAACAAAACCACCCGGGGCATATGCTCTCCGGGTGGTTTTTTATATTATGCACATAACTGCCATCCTAGTCAACTATCAGGGATTCGTCTCTTTCTATGGGTCTGCTTAGGTCCATATGGGAGGCACTTTGGTCGTAGGGCTGTATGGCGAGGCCGTCAATTTGTATTTGTACGGAGCGTATTCCCGCCCGCTCTGTAAGGGTGTTGACCAAAGAAAACACCATCATTTCTTCCCCGCGGGAGCCGCTGCCCAGATTGTCGTAAAAGTCTGCGGCAAAGTCTACAATAACAACGGCATCCATGCGTTCTATCCGCGGCAAGCCGGCGTCTGCGGGCAATCCGTGAAACAGCCCCGGTGTTTGGGGGCCTTCTATTAGGGCTTCCACAATAAAATGCTCGATAAGCTGCAAGGGGTTTATGGATATTGTGCGCTCTTCTGCCACCAGTCCTGTCATTTGCTCGTTGGGAAAATACAGCACAACCACTTCGGTTTCTTCTTCCCATGGGTTTCTGCCTTCTAATGTGGTGTTGCCCCTGTTGCGTAGGCCAAAAAGGTCACCGCCTCTATCCAGCATAGGCTCGTCACCTACAAAAAACCTGATATTGTCCACAAAAGGCAGGTCTGTAAGGGTGTGCACCAGGGAACCTATTGCCACAATACGCTCTATTGGTGAAATTTCGTGAAACGAAGCCGGAAAAGTGATTTGTAGCTCCCCGGTGTTTGTGCGCAGTCCCGCATGTATCTCGTGCACCCCATCGGGTATGCTGGGCAAAAGCCCAGCTGTGCGCGGCCCTTCCGCTAAGCCGTTAAGCACGCTTTCTACCATTGCGGTATTATCCGCAAGATCTATGTGGCGCATTTCCCAGCTCCAGTGATCATCGCTGTCACGAAAATAAAAATTAACCGCCAGCGTCTCTGCTTGCGTATGATATCCTCTATCCCGCACAAGATGTTGCAGAGCAATAAGTATCATAAGGCCCATGGATATTAGCAATGCCGAGGCAACTATGTTCAAAATGCGCCTTTGCTTTTGTGTTCTTATGGTTGTTTTGGGCATTATTTTCACCTCCGCCTTTCCCTGATGTGTTTTACACATCTTATCTGGCTTGCAGCGGCACCCGCACAACAAAGGTGCTGCCTTCTTCTTCCTTGCTGGTTAATTTTATGCTGCCCTTGTGCAGCAGAATGGTTTTGTGGGTAATAGACAGTCCCAAGCCCGTGCCTCCGGTTTCTCTGTCGCGGCCTTTGTCCACCCTAAAAAACCGGGTAAAAACCTGGGCCTGGTTTTCTTCGCTTATGCCCACGCCGTTATCTGCCACGGTAATAAACGCGCTTTTATTGTCCGCGTCCAGCACAATTCTGACATTGCCATCCGGCCTGTTATATTTTATGGCGTTTTCTACTAAATTAGATATAGCCAGGCTTAATTTCATCTCATCCGCGTCAATGTCCACTTGTTTAAAGTCGGCAAATTCCACCTCGACCTCTCTTTGTCGGGCCAAGGGTCTAAGACGCTTTATAACGTCTTCCAGCATACGGTTAAGGTTAAAAGAACTGATGTTAAGCGGCAGCTCCACTTCGTCCATACGCACCAGGGTCAGTAGCTCGTTTACAATATCCGTCATTCTGTCCACTTCTGATGTTATATCCGTCAAAAACTCCCGGTGCATCTCGTTTTCCACGCCCCCTTGATGGAGCAGGGATTCTGACAGCACCTTGATGGAACTTAGTGGTGTTTTAAGCTCGTGGGATACATTGGAAACAAACTCCTGGCGGGCACTTTCTGCCCTGGCTAGTTTATCCGTCATATCATTAATAGCCAGACCCAGTGCAGAAAATTCATTCCTGCCTCTTATGTCTATCCGCTCTTCCAGCTGCCCTTTAGAAATCATATCAGCAGAGGCAAGTATGCGCCGCATAGGGCGTATAAGCCATTGGGCCATAACAACTACAATGGCCAAAACCGCCAATATCAAGATAGTTATAAAAGTTATTGTGGTGCTGTTAATATTATCTATAAGATTGCCAAAGTCCACCACATGGGCTATCATAATGGCTCCCTCGACCTCGCCGTCTGCATCAAAAATAGGGGCAACTTGCAAAATGGTTGCGCCATCTTCTCCTACGGATTCGTGGTGTGTGCCGCCCAGGGCCTGCATAACGCCGGCAGTGGCCCATGTGTTGCCCTGCTCTGTCTCAAGAGAGTCAAAAATAACCGTGGCCATATTATCCACAATCATAATCCACGCCTGTCGGCTTTCTTGCTGGGCCATAAGATTTCGGTCTAACATTCCGCGCATAACCGGCGTCTCGTGCATATAGTTCCGAGCACCAAGTTCGGCAGCATTAAAGGTAGCAAGGGATCTAAGCTCTCCCGCCCTCTGCTCTACCAAATGACTCTCCACAATATCAACATTGCCGCCCCACATCACAAATATGGGTATGATGCCTATTAGCACATAAGACAAAAAAAGCTTCCATCGCAGGGTGCGCAAATTGCCAAACAGCCGTTCAAAAACCATTGCCACCCGCAAAAGCAGCCGCAATGTCCTGCTTTTATTAAGTTTGTCCAATCTATCTAAAATCATATTGCTCCTATTTAAAATAATACCCCACGCCCCACTTTGTATAAATATACTTAGGGTCGCTGGGCACTTCCTCTATTTTCTCGCGCAAGCGGCGCACATGCACATCTACCGTACGCACATCGCCGGGATAATCATAACCCCACACGGTGTTAAGTAGCTCCTCCCGTGTATACACCCGCTCGGCATTTTCCATCAAAAGCTCCAGCAGGTCAAATTCTTTGGCGGTCAGCCCAACTTCCCGGCCCGACACACTAACCCGGCGGCTGTCCGGCTCTACCTCCAGCCCGCGCACAGAAAACACACTTTTATCTGGCCTGTCGGCGCCAACCTTCTTAGTGCTGCGGCGCAATATGGCCTTTATGCGGGCTTTTAGCTCCAATATATTAAAAGGCTTGGTGATATAATCATCCGCCCCATATTCCAAACCCATTATCTTGTCCATATCCTCACTTTTGGCCGTCAGCATAATTATGGGCGTGGCAGAAAACTCTCGTATGCCCTGGCACACCTCCAGCCCATCCAGTTTTGGCAGCATCACATCCAGCACAATAAGGTCAAAATTACCCACCCTTGCCAGCTGCAACGCCTCTTCGCCGTCATGGGCCACGGCAACCTCCATGCCGTCCTGCTCCAGGCTAAATTTTATGCCCTTTACAATAAGCTTCTCGTCATCCACAACCAAAATTTTGTTTGCCATGGCACATACCTCCGTAGTTAAATCAATCAGCACAACCAGCCGCTCCTACTCCACCCTTATCATATCCCTTATGCTCTCGAAAATCCTATCGCCAATGCCGCTTACGTTCATAATTTCCTCTATATTCTCAAAGCCACCCCGGGCATTCCGATGGCTAACAATCCTCTCCGAAAGCGCCGGGCCTATGCCGCCCAAGGCCTGCAATTCCTCCGCCGTGGCGGTATTTATATTAATACGCCCATCCCCAGCCGGGCCGTCCTGCCCCGCAACCGCCGTGGCCGTATGGGGCATACCATCCTCCAAACTAAAAACCACAATATGCTGCTCGTCCACCAACACCGCCGCCAAATTTATGGCATTGGGGTCGGCATAATCAGTAAAACCCCCGGCGGCCTCAATAGCATTCACCACCCGGTCTCCTTCATAAAACTCAAAAACCCCGGCATTACGCACCTCACCACTTACATATACCACTATAACCCGCCGCGGCACATATACCGGCACAGCGTCCTCCGGCCCCTGCGGCACATAGGCGTGTGCGTCAGCATCAAATTCTATAACAACTCCGCCGCCCCGCAGCTGCCCACTTATATATACCACAGCCAAAACAGTCAGCACCACACCGGCAACCAAAAGAAGCCCCTTGGCAACCCCGGGCGACTTGATATTAAGCTTTTCCATCATCTTTGCAAGCATAATATCTCCATTTTAAGCAGTCCTTACCACATATTATACCAAATCCGCCACCCCACGTCCAGTTTTTTCTGGATTATTGCGTGTGGACAATCGAAATGTCAATGTTCCGCGGGGAGTGCCACCATCAGCACTCCGCACCATTAGCGGGCGAACATAGTTCGCCCCTACGTTGCCAGTTATGAATTGTCGCAGCATGGAGACTGCAAGGCTTCATGCAAGCGCCGCCCGAACACAGCAATTTTGTACGGAGATATTCCAACAATTGTGGAGCTGTCATCGTGAAAAATGCGATTATGCTCAACCCATTCGGCTATATCAGGTCTTTCGATAGCTCTCCGATATTTTTGCCATTCGTGCCCGTTGTCCTTTTCGACACTAGAGCCCTCGAAGCCAAAAAGGCGTCTCTTCTCGGTCAATTTTTCCTGGACTTGTTGCTCAATAAGTCCAAGTTTATCGAGGATATCTATATGAAATCGTACATTATCGTGCTTTGGAAGGTACTCTGTATTTGACAACTTTTCAAACACATCTCCGGAGATCTTTCCGCTCGAACAAAATGTGGGACAACACAGGAAATGATTGCTACGGTAGTCGTCAACACTACTCACATTAATCGAATTAAACGAAAAAAATTCTACCAGGAGCAATTCGAGGCCAAACACAGGCGTTACAAGTGAATAGGCGTTACAAATCAGTTTAAACAACTGTGCATCTTCCGTTGTCATTTTGTCGATGATATCAACAAAAAGGGGATGCACTGTCCGGCCCTTTGTCATGCTGGATATAAGCAAATTTTCAAACATATCTCGCAACTCATCGCTATCCAGGCTATATTTCAGTTTGTCCGATATTTGATGCACAATTTTCAAATCCGGCTCTTGGCACATTTCCGGCGGTATTTTTTCGTATTTCTCTGCCAGGCTCCGCCAAACCTTATCCATTTGTGCGCCAAGAACTAAATTGGCAAGCCTCAATGGAGATAAAACCAGATTAACGCAGTCAATCACGGTAGTTAAAGCCTGGCTGGCCGATTTCATAGCAGGTCGAAAATCTTCACCGGCCTGCCTCCCAAGCTCTTTCCCAAATTCCTTGGCAGCGTCTTTACTCATGTGGCACCCTCCCTGTTCGACACAATAATGCCAACAGTATACCACATGTTGCGCCAAAATTCCACCACATTTTCTAAATGTCATTATGATGTAGGGGCGGCATTTTGCCGCCTACAAAACCGGGCGACCGGGACGGTCGTCCCTACGAAAACCCTTGATTACTCCGTGATAAACTCATAAACATCTCCGCATACCTCATCACGCAATTCCGTGGCCTTAACAAAAACCTGATGGCACCCGCCGTTGTAGTGTTTTACCCGGGTCTGCTCGCCCAGCTTTTCTTTCAGATACGCCGCGCTTTTGGGGCGCACGGCCTCGTCATGGGTGCATTGCAGCACAAGGCAGGGAAAATCAACACTACTCAATATCTTCTTGGACGCTACCAGCATCTGCAAAAAGTTTATGCCCGGCTTTGGCCCGGTGCTGCGGGTGCTGGCCGCATAGTATGCAATTTTCTCTTTGTCCAGCCGCAGCACATCGGCAGCGATGATTTTTGGATTCCAAAAATATATGGGGGTGTTAACAAAGACCATTTTGTTTACGTTGTGCGCGGCGGCCAGGTGTAGGCCTATAAGGCCGCCCATAGAAAAGCCTATTAGGTTGATTTTGTCGTACTGTTCCGCCAACCTGTCCACTTCTGCCATGGCGGACTGTATCCAGTCCGTGTGTGATGTAGCCAGCAGGTCTTTGCGGCTGCCGCCGTGGCCCGCCAATGGTACGGTATGCACGTCAAGGCCGCGGCTGTGCAAATGGTTGGCAAGATACTGCACATCATCCACCCTGCCGCCAAAGCCATGGATAATCACATTAATTTCGGTACCCATACGTCACAGCCCCTTTAGATATGCTACCTCGTCGCGGCTAAGGTGCCGGTATTCCCCGGGTTTTAGGTTGCCAAGGGTTATACGCCCGATTGCAATGCGGCTAAGGGCCGCGGTATTGTTGTCCAGAGCCTCTATCATCTTGCGTATCTGGCGGTTGCGTCCCTCCCGCAGGGTAATTTTAGCGGTCTTTTTGTTTGCGCTAATTATCTCCAAATCAGCGGGCAGCGTCATGCGCCCATCAATATTTATGCCCTTGCGAAATGCGGCCACATCGGCCTCATCCAGGGGCTTATCCACCTTGGCCATATAAGTCTTTGCCACGCTATGGCGGGGGTGGGTTAGCTTGTTGGTTAAATCCCCGTCATTAGTAAGCAAAATAAGGCCGGATGTGTTGTAATCCAGCCGCCCCACGGGAAACAGGCGGGCGTCAATATCCCCAACCAAATCTAACACCGTTTTGCGGTTAAATTGGTCGGCGGCGGATGTGATAACCCCGATGGGCTTGTTAAGTAAAATATATACATAGTCCGCCCCGGCAGGCGTGACAACAACGCCGTCTAGGCACACTTCATCCCGCCCTGGGGTTATTTTCGCGCCTACTATGGCGGTTTGTCCATTTACAGCCACCCTGCCGGCTTCAATCATAGCCTCCGCATGGCGGCGGCTGGCCACGCCGCAGTCGGCCATATATTTTTGCAGTCTAATTTCCATGTCCTCTCGCTCCCCTACTATAGCATAACATTTAAAGCTCTACACAAATTCGTCATCCCGGATTTGATCCAAGATTTTTCTTGCGGGCGGATATGGAATCCGCCCCTACAAAGTAGGGCGCGCCAGCCCCGGCACTCCGATGTATCGTGGGCGACCACAGGTCGCCTACTACATATTATCCCGGATTTGATCTGGGATGACGAATTTGGTGTATGGTGCAAAGTTTTGGTCGTTACAGCATCACTGTTTTGTTGATTATGAAAAAAGCAAAAACGAAACAAGCGCACCAAGAGCCACGCAAAAGAGATTGACAAAAACGCCATGCCAAAAACTCTTGCGCCCTTCTTTTTTAGCCCTTCAAATTTAGCATCAAGTATTTTATCAACAGCGTCAACCTGCCCCGAGTGTAAAGAAGCAATCTCTTCGGCCCTTTTTGCTTCTGCGGACAGCTCCTTTACAATAGCAATACGCTCTTTAAGCCGCGTCTCCACCTCGTGCAATTCATCAGCAGACATATTTAAAGTGACTGATATCCTCTCTATCTTCTCGACAATATCTTTGTCTTCTGGGCTTCGTTGTTTTTCTTTTTAAGGTTTTCTGAATTATATTCTTTAAGCGTAATTGCGCCGACGGTGATTATAAATACCCCAAGTATCATTAAGCCAGTGTGCATGGTGGTTATGAGTTATATTCAGGCCGAGTCTTAAAGAAGATATAACCAACGCCGCACCTGCAAGAAGCGCCACAAGGCCAACGAAAAGAAGTTCATGTTCATCTATCCATTTTAACATACCACACCTACTTTATCCAAAATTCTCCGGGTTAAGGCATTTTAGCTCGTCCACCACATACAGGCCATCCTGACGCACCAGCACATCATCAAAATACATATTGCCACCGCCGTATGCAGGGGTTTGTATAAGAACCAAATCCCAATGGACAGCGGAGCGGTTGCCGTTAAATGATAGGTCATAGGCATTGCCGGGGGTAAGGTGTATGCTACCGCATATTTTCTCGTCAAACAGGGTGTTTTTCATGGCTTTAGTGATGTATGGGTTGGTACCCACGGCAAATTCGCCAATATATCTGGCGCCTTCGTCGGTGTCCAGTATGGCGTTTAATTTTTCGGTGTCATTGGCGGTGGCACGCACTATTTTGCCGTTTTCAAATTCAAACACCACATTTTCGAAGGTAAATCCCTGGTACACGCTTGGGGCGTTGTAGGATATTTTGCCATTGACGCTGTCGCGTATGGGGGCCAGATATACCTCGCCATCGGGCACATTGCGCTTGCCGTCACATTTTATGGGCGGCATGTTTTTTATTGAAAAAGAAATATCCGTGCCGGGGCCTGTCAGGCGCACTTTGTCGGTTTTTTTCATCATTTCTACCAAATTATCCATGGCGGCGGACAATTTGTTGTAATCCAGATTGCATACCTTAAAATAGAAATCCTCAAAAGCCTCCAGACTAGTATCCATGGCCTGGGCAAAGCCCGTATTGGGATATATCATTACAACCCATTTGGTTTTGGCCACACGCATGTCCAGATGCACAGGCTTGCCGTACAGCCGCTGGTACATGCCCATTTTGTCTCCCGGTACGTCGGCCAGTTCGCTTTGGTTAAGGTCGCCGCGTATGCCCACATATGCATCCATTTGGCTCATCATCTTGGCATCCACATCCGCCATTATGTTAAGCTGCTCTTCACTTGCGCCCAGTAAAAGCTCACGCCGCAGGGTGTTTAGGTATGTATCCACAAAGGGCAGGCCGCCAACTTTGTACACTTCTTTTACCAACTGGCGTACAAGAGGCAGGGATTCTGCTCCAAAATGCTGAATCAGAATTTTCTCGCCTTTTTTAAGCCCCACAGAATAGTTAACAATGCTTTGGGCCAGTTTTACGATGCGGTTATCCATAGTATGTCCTCCTTATCCGGGCGGCAGAATGCCGCCCCTACACGGGCGGGCAAATATGGAGCCCACCCATACATTTTTCTTGCAATATTTTTTTTTGCCGTTATAATTAATTATAATGCTGTTGCGCCTGTATGGCAATGGCCAATTTCGCGATGGAGTGATTGATTAGTATGCCATTTATGCGTATAGACAAACTTATATCCCAATGGGGTTTTGGCAGCCGCAAGGAGGTTAAGACCATTTTAAAACAGGGAGCAGTGACGGTTGACGGCCATGTGGTTACACGGCCGGAAACCCGCATAGATCCCGAAGTTTCTGTTATTTACGTTGGGGACGAGCTTATAGAGTACGAAAAATATGTGTATATTATGATGAACAAACCCGATGGGGTTATTTCCGCCACATATGACGAGGAAGACAACACCGTCATTGACCTGCTGGAAGATAAGTACCAGTGGATGAGCCTGTTTCCTGTTGGACGTCTGGATAAGGACACCACAGGGCTTATAATACTTACAAATGACGGCGGTTTTGCCCACAGGGCGTTGTCGCCTAAAAAGCATGTAGAAAAGGTGTATGTTGCCCAATTGGACAAGGAAATAGGAGAGAAGGAAATAGGAGTTTTTGCGGCAGGTGTGATGCTGGATGATGGTTATCGTTGTATGTCGGCGGTGCTGGAGGGACTTACAGATAATTATGCCAAAATAACCATAAAAGAAGGCAAATTTCATCAGGTAAAGCGCATGTTTGCAGCGGTTGGCATTGATGTTTTGGCCCTTAAAAGGATTGCCTTTGCGGGTATTGACCTAGATGAGGGCATGGCTACGGGGGAATACCGCCGCCTTAATGAAAATGAAATGAATATCGTTGCTAACTTACTTTCCAAGGATTAGTATCCAGCATATTATATAAGTAACACTGACGAGAGTGAGGATTTTTGATGGATAAAAAAGTAGTTGCTGTGCTTTTTGGCGGGGTGTCCAGCGAGCATGATGTGTCAAAACTTTCTGCCGCAAACATCATCGCCGCCCTTGATGAGGAAAAATACTTCATCCTGCCTATCTATATCACAAAAGACGGGCGGTGGTTTTTATATGACGGCGGGCGGGATAATATTAAAAATTTGCAATGGGAAAGGTTTGCCACACCTGTGGTGTTAAGCCCGGATACATCCCACAAAGGCTTGCTGCGCCTTGTGGGTGATAAATTTAAGGTAATGCATATTGATGTGGCTTTTCCTGTGCTGCATGGCAAAAACGGTGAAGACGGTGCCGTCCAGGGCTTGTTGCAACTGGCTGGTATACCATATGTGGGCAGCGGTGTTGCCGCCAGTGCCATATGTATGGACAAAGCCCATACCAAAGCCCTGGCCATCAGGCTTGGTATAAAACAAATGGCCCATATGGTATTTTGTAAAAACCAAATAGAGACCGACATAGACGCCGTGGCCAAAGCCATAAGATATAAAATAGGCTATCCATGTTTTGTAAAACCGGCCAACACAGGCTCTTCTGTGGGCATTAACCAGGCCACAAACAAAAAGGAGCTTGTAGCGGCATTACAAGATGCCATAAAGTATGACAACAAGGCTGTTGTAGAGAAAAAAGCCCTGGGCCGGGAGCTGGAATGCGCCGTGTTGGGTAATGACGAACCCATGGCCAGCGGTGTAGGAGAGATAACCTACGACACCGCCTTTTATGACTATGAAGCCAAATACACCAGCAAAACATCCCGCAATATCATCCCGGCGGATGTGTCGCCCCATGTGGTGGATGAGGTGCGCCGCCAGTCCCTGGCCGTATATGCCGCCCTGGGTTGCCGTGGCCTGGCTCGTGCGGACTTTTTCCTGGTGGATGGGCAGGTTATTTTCAACGAAATTAACACCATGCCCGGTTTTACCAATATCTCGATGTATGCCAAATTGTGGCGGGCAGAAGGCATGAGTTATGCGGAACTGGTGGATAAACTAATAGAATTAGCCCTGTAGGAGCGACCTGTGGTCGCCCGCATTATCTTCAGAAACGGAGAACATCAAATTGAAAAACAAACCCATAGGCATTTTCGACTCCGGCGTAGGCGGCCTTACCGTAGCCCGGCAAATTATGGACGCCCTGCCCCAGGAGCATCTTATATACTTTGGCGACAGTCTGCGTGCGCCCTACGGTGACAGAGCCCCGGAGCAACTGGCCCAGTTTTCTCGCCAAATCATAGATTTTTTGATGGACAAAGACATAAAAGCATTGGTGGTAGCCTGCGGCACCATTAGTGCCCGTATTTTTGGCACTGTGGAGCAAATGACAGACATACCCGTGTTGGGCATGGTTGTGCCGGGGGTAACTGCGGCACTGGCGGCCACAAAAACAGGGCGCATTGGGGTTATGGCCACGGCAGGTACCGTGGCCAGTGGCGCCCACCGCACCGCCATTCTAACCCAAAGGCCCGATGCCCAGGTTATGTCGGTGGCTTGCCCGCTGTTTGTGCCGTTGACGGAGGAAGGCTGGTCGGACAATACCGTGGCGGATATGACAGCACAAATTTATCTGGCGGATATGGCTGCCAATCGTATAGACACAGCCATACTAGGCTGCACCCATTATCCTTTGTTAATAAACAGCATAAAAAAAGCCCTGCCCAGTGATGTTACCATTGTTGACCCCGCCGTTGTGCTGGCGCAAGACCTTAAAAAAACACTGGGGGATGCAGGGTTGACCAGAGTAGATGACACCCTACCAGTGCATCAATTCTACATCAGCGGCAACAAAGAAAAATTCGATAAGATATCCGCCCTGGCTTTGAAGGTGTCGTGTGATGCACAGGTTGTCAAGTTATACGGCAATAAATAGGGGGTAACCAACTAAACTAATGAGCGAAAAAACATCTCTATTCAAAGAACGAATTGATAATTGGGACGACTGGGGAAAGGTATTTCAATCAATTCCGGCGTTTGCGCCGCTGGTGAAGCATATTTTTCAAAAAGAAAAATTGCCCTCAGAAAATATAGAACACCTTAAACCCGGCTCAAATGCCGTGTTTAAGGTTGGTCGCTATGTCATTAAATATTTGCGCCCCAGGGAATTGGCGAAGATTACGGCACAAATGTAGATGTTGAGCTTTTTGGCATGAAATGGGCAAATGCGCAAAGAGTCCCTGCGCCCAAGCTCATTACCCATGGCGGAATTAAGGATAAATATCATTTTCAGTACATGATTATGGAGTACATTTGCGGAAAAACACTCGGCGAAATCGAGAGCACCTTAAACTATGAGGACAAAGTGAGTATTGGAAAACAAATGCGAAGCATAACCGACAAGCTGAACGAGCAGTGCGGAAATTTTACACCTGTCGATGTAATGCAGTATGCAATCGATAATGATGGATGGAGCAAAGAGGGCTTTCCCCCGTCATTTTTGGCAGAAAGACTGGTGCACCTAGCCAATATGCACATCAACGAAAGCGAAAAGGTCTATTGCCACGGAGACTGGAATTGCGACAATATATTGCTGGACGATAAGTTAAATGTATATATTATAGACTTTGCCGATGCCATGTACGCACCCGTTGAATATGAGCTGGTTTACATCGCCAGTGCCTTGTTTTGCTTTGAAAAACCCTATATGACAGGCTATTTTGGCGAATATGATGTGGACTATATTTTATCTATGTGCACGAAATGGATACCCCTTCATGCCTGGGGGCACGCAACAACAAAAGAAAACTTGGGAGAAGTGGCAAAAATCACATCCATTGCGGTTATGCGGGGAAAACTTTACGATTTGATAAAAAAATCATATTACAGCTAAGACTTGCTCGATCACACTTCGGCAAGTCTTTTTTTATATTCGCCCGCATAATTTCTTAGTATGGGACATTTTAAAAAAGTCGGCGTGATGTTGCTGCCAGCCATTGTGGCGGCACTTAATATATTAATAATAATCTTCCCCAGAGAAAGCCTTGCGGCGGCAAGAACAGGGCTGGAATTGTGGGCCCACAGCGTATTACCAGGGGTGCTGCCCTTTGTTATCGGGGCCAATTTGCTAATGGCCTTGGGCGCGGTTGGCTTTTTTGGGGCGGCACTTGCCCCCGGTATGCGGGCTGTCTTTAGGGTGCCGGGCACTGGGGGCTTTGCCCTGGCCATCGGGCTTATTTCCGGTTATCCTGTAGGGGCAAAGGTCGTGGGGGAAATGCGGGCCCGGGGCGAGCTTACACGCGTGCAGGCCCAGCGGCTTGCTGCCTTTACCAACAATGCCGGGCCACTGTTTATTTTGGGGGCAGTGGCCGCAGGTATGTTTGGCAGTGCCGCCCTGGGGTATTTTATGCTGGCCGTCCATTATCTTGGCGGTCTGGCCGTGGGTTTGTGTATGCGGTTTTACGGCAGGCGCGAAGAGGGTGCTGTACCGGTGTCACCAAGAAGTGCCCAGCCATGGCACAGAAGCAACCAAAGCTTTGGGCAAATTTTTGGGCGGGCGGTTTTAAATGCCGTAGAAACCATGTTGCTTATCGGCGGCTTTATCGTGCTTTTTTCGGTTATATCTACCCTTTTGGAATTATCCGGGGTCTACGCCGCCATATCCGGCCTGTTTGCACCACTTTTGAGGGCACTGGGCATACCTCAAGCTCTGCACGCCGGGCTTTTTACCGGCATTGTAGAAATGACCAACGGCGTCAGTGTGTTAAGCCAGCAAGGCATTAGCCGCGGTGTTGTGGCCCTGGCCTCCGCAATAATATCCTTCGGTGGGCTGTCCATACTCTTCCAAAGCATTAATTTTCTTGGCAAAACCGACATAAATGTACCCGTGTATATCGCCTGCAAGATAGCCCATGGGGTCTTTGCCGGGGTCTTTGCCATTTTGCTGCACCCATTTTTTGCGGAAGCCCTGGAAAACCCTGCCACCATAGCAGTTTACAGCCACACAGCCGTCACCAGGTTTGTGCAGTCCGGTATGTATTTTGGGTTAATTGTGGCTAGCCTTGGGGCACTGGCCTTGTGTGTGCTGGCCTTTCGAGCAATAAAAAAAGGCCGCGCTAAGCTGACATAACTACGCCGCACAAACAATATATGGTACAAATGGTCTCTCCGAATATTAAAGTTAGCCGTGCCTTGCGGCAATTCATACCACATATTGCCTCCTAAAAGCCAGGTAGACCCTCCTAAAACGGCGATAATATCTTCTCTTGTGGTGACAACTTGGTCTGCGAGTGTGATGTCAAAAGGTAAGATAATCTCTGCCTATGGATGAAGATATAACGATATGGATATAGATACGGCTGTTCCCTCTGAAGTAGGAATTAGCTCTGGTATAGTGTTTATAAGGCGGCGCACATTAACAAAAATGCTGTCTGCCCGCCAAGCCTATCGCCAATTTTGGACAAAGTCAGCGTCCCTATAGTAGAGCCGGGGTTAGTACCTTTGCTTGAAAAGATTTCCCCTAGTTCTGTCATTGCGTCCATGTGATACCCACCGATACGCGTCACATTAAAAACTGCCTATAAATTATTGCTCCACCAAGTTTATCCTGTAGTTGACCGGGCGTCTTGTAGTTGACCGGCCAGTCGCACAAAGTCCTCAAAAGAAAGGGCTTCGCCACGGATATTTTCTGGCAACCTCGCCGCCGCCAGCAATTGGGCGGCTTTTTCTTTTGTGATGCCCAGTTGTTCGGAGGCCGCCAGGCAGTTTTGCAGGGTTTTGCGGCGGTTGCCAAAGGCAGCTTTGGTTATGGCGGCAAAGATGGGGTGGTCCACATCCTGCCGTGGGTTTACGTCAATTTTAACCACGGCGGAGTGTACATCCGGGCGGGGATGGAATGAATTAGGCGGCACATTGGCCACCAGTGATGCCCGGCCGTAATATGCTACGGACAGGGTCAGCAGACCATAAGCCTTGGTAGAGGGGGCCGCCAGCATACGGTCAGCCACTTCTTTTTGTACCATAACAACAAGGGTATCCACAGGCAGGCCTGTCTCCAAGATGTTAAATATAATGGGGGTGGTTATGTAATATGGTAGATTGGCCACCATTTTGGCACGAAAAAAGCCCGATTGGGCGATGATATCGCCGATGTCGGTCTTTAGCACGTCTTGGTTGATAATTTGCACATTTGGGGCGGCGTTGGCTTGCAAAATGGCCGCCAGGTTGGTGTCAATTTCTATGGCCACAACCTTTGCGGCGTGCTTTGCCATTTCTGTGGTAAGCACACCAAGGCCGGGGCCTACTTCTATTATAAGATCATCGCGGGTTATATCTGCCGCCGCCACAATTTTAGACAACACGTGGGCATCGGTCAAAAAGTTTTGCCCCAGGTTTTTTTTAGGGTACAGGCCATTTTCTGCCAAAATGCGGCGCACATTGGTTTTTATGGTTAAATCATTCATACCACAACCCCACGCCCACGGGTATAAATTCTGTATGGGCTTTGGTTATATTGGGGCCGCTGTACGGCTGACCGTCTATGGTTACACGCACGCTGGTGGCGGTGTATAATATGCCAAAAGTGTTAACCACGGCGTGCAATATGCGTTGCTCTTGCTCAAAACCTTCCACTTTGGATATTTCTGCGGCAAAATGGGTGCAAAAATCTAAATTAAGAGCCCGTGTTTCTGGGTTGATTATGGCAAAATTAATGGATATATCTTCGTTGGCGGCCACACCCAGGGACTTGGACAGCAACCGCTGCGCCACGGGGGCGTACAGTTCGGTAAGGTCGTTGTTTGTGGTATGCAATATGTCCATACGTGTAAAATCGCCGTCAATGGAATATAGGATATCTATGGTTTCTGTGAGGGCTGCGTTCCTCTGTATGTCTACAAGGCGGGTGGTGACAATGCGCTCTTCGGCGGTTTCCCAGTCTGCCCAGTCGGTAGAGATGCCCGAATATGCTATTTGCTTCACCATGCCAACGCCGGGGGCAATATATTCCCGCAGGCGCGCAGGGGTTATAAAGGTATCGTCATTGGCGAATGTGAGGGTTACTTCGATGGTTTCAAAGGTGCCGGCGGGTGTGGTGATGGTTATGCCCGTGCCGGTTATTTCCCGTGTGGAGGAATTTTCGAGGTCAAAGGGGCTTTCCATCCAATGATTGCCCACGGTTATGGGTTCGGCAAGCAAAATGGCATGAAGGGCTGTGTCGTCTGTAATATTTACATGTTCCGGCAGGTTGCTGGATGCATTTACCAGCAAAAGCTCGCCGTCTCGCACCTCCAGCACCTCTGCCATTATATGGCCCATGCCTTCGGTTACTATACGGCGTTGCACGCGGTTGTTTGTGGCAAAGGAATTAAAAATTTGATAGGAAAAGGGATTTTCTCCGTCTACCTCATAGGTTAGCAGCAGGTTGTGTTCGAAGGAGAAAAAGGAGTCTGCGCCCTCGGAAGAACATGCTGCCAAAAATAGTGCCGGTAATAGCAATAGTAATGCGTTGCGTATTTTTTTCAATATATCCACTCCATATCATTAATTTTCCAGTAAATCATCCATGGTATAAAGGCCCGGCGGTTTGCCTGTGATAAATTTTGCGGCAACCAGGGCACCCCGGGCAAAAACCTCTCGGGAAAGGGCGGCGTGCTTTATCTCGATAACTTCATCGTGTCCGGCAAAGATAACGGTATGTTCGCCCACAACGGTGCCGCCCCGTATGGCATGTATGCCTATTTCGTTGGGCGCACGTTTGCGCAGACCATGGCGGCCGTATACCATATTTTGCTCCCCTATGGCAGAAGTTATGCTATCCGCCAGCAAAACGGCGGTGCCGCTGGGGGCATCCAGCTTTTGGTTGTGATGGCGCTCTATAATTTCTATATCAAAACCCTTGCCGTCAAGGGCTTTGGCCGTTGTACGAGCCAGTTTTGCCGCCAAATTAACACCCAAAGACATATTGGCAGAAAGAAAAATGGGTATCTTTGCAACGGCATCATTAATTTGGTCTATTGTACTATCATCCAAGGCTGTGGTGCAAATAACCAGGGGCAACTGCCGCGCTACGGCCCAAGTAAGCAAGGCCGGTACTGCATGGGCAACAGAACAATCCACCACCACATCCGCATTCTGTGTGCATTGTTCCACATTCATATATACGGGAAAATCGTCATTTGTCTGTGTTGGGGCGGCTTCTATGGCGGCCGCTACAGTAAATTGGTCGTCCATTGCTGCACAAACAGAACGGCCCAAGCGACCCAGGCCATGAATGATTATTTTGGTCATTTAAATACCTCCTATAACGAAGGGCGTCACAGACCATTATAACCCTTTTGAAATGGCCAGTCAAGGTGCTGACGGAAAAATTTTCAAAAAAAGTGTTGACACACAGTTGCTGACATGATATATTAGTATTACTAATATTAGAATATCTTATGCGGGGGTCGATATTAATGACAGCAGACGGATTAAAAAATTATTTTGGCAGGGTTTTTGCAACGGAGGGGCACATCAACAAACTTTGTGAGGAAATTGACACGCTGCGGGCGCGTCAAGAAGGGGCAGGGGCCATATTAGGGCGCAACGGCAGCAAAACCAGAAACCATAGGCACGGCGAAGATATGGCTGTAGCTATTTTGGAGCTGGAGACAGACATCACAAAAGCAAAAATAGCTCTGCTGGGGCTGGAAAAAGAAATTAAAAGTCTGGCTGATGGCCTGGACAGCCCCATAGGCCGTGCGGTAATCACCTGGCGATATATATGCCGCTACAAATGGAAAGACATAGCCCAACGGGCGTATATGTCAGAAATGCAGGTTATACGTGAGCATAATGCTGCCATGAACATTATGGCCAAAGAAACAGCGCCGGATAAAACGGGATAAAACGAAAGAGGACATCGCAGCGAGTGGAGGTGCGCTTTGATGTCCTCTTTGTGCTTGACAAGCTATGCCTGTCCCATGGATAACAGTTCATCCAAAACCTCATAGAGAACCATAGGCGTTACAGTGTTCTCTGCCAAGCTGTGGATGACTGTGTCAACTTGACGCGAATCCTCTCCGATAGGTCCGCTGTCAGCTTGCTCGATGATGTGCTCACCGGAGCATTTGGCCACATAAACTCCATGAAAAGTCATGCTACCGTCAGCACTGGGCTGCGTCGTCTTGTAATACCTTAACTCGAAGTCTCCGGCCTGGACTGTGGACATGTGCGCTTTCATCATACCACCCCTCGAATCAATAGATCTCCTACCACACGAATTATAACACAAGTCGTTCAGAAAAGCTACAATTATTTTTCAAAATTTTAACTTTTTTATTAAAATTGTGTGTCAACTATGTTTAATGGGCCTTTTCCGAAGCTATTTCACACAATACGACTGCGTTAAACACAATCAATCTGTCACCTTTGCTTCACAGATTACGTTCAAAAAAATGGCTCGACAAGGTTTTTGAACAGGTGTATTGTGTAACTGCGGCAAAAACAAAAACACTTTTGCTATAAAAATCTTGACGGCGGGACAAAAATCACCTATAATGGTTTCATCTGACTTTTTGTAAGCAATAGATTATCCAACAAAGAAGCATCCTTAAAGGGAACAATCTAAATTTTTGAAGGAGGTGCATTTTTATGAAAATGACATTCCAGCCAAAAAAGCGGCAACGCTCCAAGGTTCATGGTTTTCGTGTAAGAATGTCTACAAAAAACGGCAGAAACGTAATCGCCAGACGCCGTAAAAAGGGCAGAAAGGTGCTTACCGCATAATTGACGCAAAGGCTAAAGACCCGCGAGGCACGCTTCGCGGGCCCTTCCTCTTGCC
The DNA here is from genome assembly GCA_009785595.1 of Defluviitaleaceae bacterium. Lineage (GTDB taxonomy): Bacteria > Bacillota > Clostridia > Lachnospirales > WRAX01 > WQVZ01. The sequence continues at coordinate 18,762 of WQVZ01000022.1, forward strand.
CCACCGAAAGGCTACGATTATTTTGAAACATACAACCACCCTAAAGAAAAACCGAGAATTTCAGCTTGTATATAAAAAAGGTCGGATCATGGGAGCAAAGCATATTACTGTTTTTGTTCTGCCAAACAGCAAAGCCATAAACCGCTTAGGTGTTTCTGCCAGCAAAAAAGTAGGCGGAGCTGTTGTGCGCAATAAGGCGCGCCGCCGCCTTAAAGAAGCCTGGCGGCTACTGGAAGCAGACATACAAAAAGGACACGACATAGTGCTTTTGCCCAGGGCTTCTATAGCGGAAGCTGACTTTGCCGAGATAAAATCCGGCTTGCGGCAAGCACTTCGCAAACACGGCATCCTACGGCAGACGGAGGGTTCGACGTAACCACGCTTCGTTAACGAAGCGTGGCAGCAGAAGCGATACGCAAAAAGGGGCTGACCAAATGGCCAAGGTTCTTTTGTTCTTGGTGTTCCTTTATCAAAAGAGTATCTCGCCATATTTAGCACCCCGTTGCCGCTACAGCCCAACCTGTTCACATTATGCCTACGAATCCATAAAAACCCACGGGGCACTTTTGGGCGTTGTTTTGGCCGTTTTTCGCCTGTTACGGTGCAACCCTTTAAGCAAGGGCGGCTACGACCCCGTGCCGCCAAAAAAATTCTACAACTTAGGCCTGTGGTAAGTGGTAAGTGGTGAGTGATAAAGCCACCGGCGTTGGTTTATGTTCTACGCGGAACGTTCAATAGTATTATCGTGCTAAGGAGGAAATCTTTTTGATACAGTTTTTTACGCAAGGCGGCATTTTCCTAAACAACAACCTTATCGGAAATGAACCAGGTGCCATAATAGGGCCTATTTCTACAGTGCTGGGCTGGATAATTAATTTTATCTACGACATATGGTCTTTCGTCTTTACCCCCGCAGGGGCCTTGGGCGTGTCTATCATAATAATGACCATCATCGTACGTATGGCCCTGTTTCCAACCCAGTTTAAAATGATGAGCAACACCATGAAAATGCGGGCCATGAAACCCGAAATGGACAAAATAAAAGAAAAATACGGCAACAGCAAAGATCCGGAGCTGCGACGCAAAATGTCAGCAGAAATGCAGGCCCTTAACCAAAAGCATGGGGTAAATATGCTGGCCAGCTGCTTGCCTATGCTTATAACCTGGCCGTTGTTTATAGGCCTGTTTCGTGTTTTGGATCAAGCCTTCCTGTTTGTAGGCAATGTGGAATACGCCTATACCGCCCTGTCCATGGCCATCATAGACCTTGGGCCGGAATTTATCAGCGATATTATCGGCCCCATAGCCGTAAACAGAACCCCCGTGGGCACCGCAATTTTCCTGGATGCCGCGGCAGATATGAACAGACTGATTCATGTATTTTCAGACACAGACTGGAACACACTGTTCTCCAATATAAGCGGCCAACAACTGGCCAACATTCAATATCTTTACGACCAAAAGGTGTCTATACAAACCTTCCTCACACTTAATCTTATCGCACCTGCCGGCACCAATTGGCCCGGGGTTATGCTGCCCCTTTTGTCGGCAACAACCATGTTATTGTCGCAATACTTGATGATGCGAACCAACCCGCCTATGGACGACCAGGCCAAAATGATGCAAAAAGTTATGCTGCTTATCTTCCCCTTAATGTTCGGCTGGTTTACCATCATGGCACCCGCCGGGGTTGGTCTGTACTGGGTTATGCTTAACGTGGTTATGATAGGTCAGCACCAGTTTATTCACAGATACTATATCAGAAAAGCCGAAAAGGCCAAAGACGAGAAAGTCCGCTAGAGGAGGTCGCAGACGATATGAAATCTATCGAAAAAACGGCAAAAACCGTGGATTTGGCAGTGGAAGAAGCCTTAAACATCCTTTCGGTTACACGTGATGACGTTGAAATTGAGGTAATAGACACAGGCTCTAAGGGCTTTATGGGTTTGGGTGCCAAGCCTGCCCATGTAAAGGTAACCATAAAACACGACCCCCAACAAGCGGCCCAAACCTTCATTAAAGAAATAGGCATGGCCATGGGCATAGTTATTAATGTAGAAACTACCCTTTCCGAAAAACAGCTGGACGTAACAATGTCCGGCGAAAATATGGGCGTACTTATTGGCAAAAGAGGCCAAACCCTGGATGCCATCCAGTATCTTGTAAGTCTGGCGGTAAACAAGGGCACGGCCCCGTACTTAAATGTAATTGTGGATTCTGAAGGATATCGCAAAAAGCGCCGGGAAATTTTAGAGCAACTGGCAACAAATTTGGCCAAAAAAGTTAAGGCCACAAAACGGCCCGTTACCTTGGAGCCCATGAACACCTTCGAGCGGCGCATTATCCACAGCGCATTACAAAACGACAGATATGTAGCCACACATAGCGAAGGCACAGATCCATTTAGAAATATAGTTATAGCTCCAAAGGGCAACCGCCCAAAATAATTAGATTATAAGCACTGCGCCCTGCCCGTATCATGGGCGGGGCGTAAGTTTTTGCGGGGTATACAATGGGCAATATCAGTAAATTTAATATGGACGACACCATCACCGGCATTTCCGCTCTCGTTGGCGGCCCTATTTCCATCGTGCGCATTAGCGGCCCCGACAGCCTTGCAATTTTGGGCAAGGTGTTTGTCACTAAAAACACCGGGTTAAAAAGCCACAGGATATATTACGGCTGGATTAGCGACGGCGGCGAAAAAATTGACGAGGTGCTGGTTTCTGTTATGTTGGCGCCAAAATCTTTTACCCGTGAAGATGTGGTGGAGATAAACTGCCACGGCGGAAGCGTTGTGGTGCAAAAAATCCTGATGTTGTTGATAGAACATGGTGCGCGTCTGGCAGAACCCGGGGAGTTTACCCGCCGGGCTTTTCTTAACGGCCGCATAGACCTTTCCCGAGCCGAAGCTGTGATGGATGTTATCAATGCCAGGTCAGAGCTTTCTCACCGCGCGGCTGTGGAGCAACTGCAAGGCCGCTTAGCTGGTCTGCTGGACGAGTCTTGTGACGGCCTGCTGGCCCTGCTGGCTCGCATAGAAATGGCCATTGATTATCCGGAGCACGAAGAAGCTGATATTTGGGCCCAGGATATAAAAATTCAGCTGGAGGAAATAACCAAAGACCTGGACGGACTGCTGGTTACGGCGGAACAAGGACGTATTATACGCGATGGCATAAAAACCGCCATTATCGGCCAGCCCAATGTTGGCAAATCCTCCCTTCTTAATGCCCTGGCCCAGGAAGACCGAGCCATCGTAACCCACATACCCGGCACTACCCGTGATGTGCTACGTGAAACCATCAAAATAGGTGATATTTTTTTGGAGATTGCTGACACGGCGGGGTTGCGAGACACGGAAGACATTGTGGAAAGCCAAGGTGTGGAGCGCTCCATTAAAGAAGGCAGGCAGGCGGATTTGGTGCTGCTGGTGCTGGATGGCTCTGTGGCCATTAGTCGTGATGAAATTACCGCTCTTGGTCATGGGGACTGGCGCAATACCCTTGTAGTGATAAATAAATCAGACCTGCCGCTTGCTATAGACAAGGCCGTGTTGACAGAAATTTTTGGTGACTGTATCGTAGAAATTTCCGCCAAAAACCACGTTGGCATAGACCTGTTGGGCAAGAAAATTAAAGAGATGTTTTTTGCCGGGCAAATGGAATACGGCCGGGGTATTGTTACAAATACCAGACACATAGCCCTTATTGCTGCCGCAAAAGAAGCCCTGACAAATGCCGTGGAGGCCATAGACAGCGGCATGTTTATTGATTTTATAGCCATTGACATACAGGCCGCCTATGCCTATTTGGGCGAGATAACAGGCATTGTGGTGGAGGATGAGCTTATTGACAGGATTTTTTCGGAATTTTGTTTGGGTAAATAAAATGCATAGTCTGGGCGACCGAGGATGGCCGCCCGCAAAACCCATAAATTCGCAAAACCCACAAGGATGGTGAGCATGATGGCTACACAACAATTTCTATACACAGCACAGCCCGTGGACGTAATAATCATCGGCGGAGGCCACGCGGGATGCGAGGCCGCCTTGGCCGCTGCCCGCATGGGTTGCACCACCGTTTTGTTTGCCATAAATTTAGACTCCATCGCCATGATGCCCTGCAACCCCAACATCGGCGGCACATCCAAGGGGCATTTGGTGCGTGAAATTGACGCCCTTGGGGGCGAAATGGGCAAAAATATAGACAAAACATATTTGCAATCCCGTATGCTAAACACAGGCAAAGGGCCGGCGGTGCATTCTCTGCGGGCCCAGGCCGACAAAGTACAATATTCTATAGAAATGAAAAAAACCCTGGAAGCCGCACCCGGACTACAACTTATACAAGCCGAGGTGGTAGACATACACATAACCGATGGTGTCATTGCCGGTGTTGTCACCCGCTCCGGCGCGCTGTACCCCTGCAAGGCTTTGGTAATGGCCACGGGCACATACCTTAACGGCCGCTGCACCTGGGGCGAAGTAAGCGTAAACAGCGGCCCTGGCGGCTTAGCGGCGGCGGTTGACCTTAAGGCTGCACTGGACAGGCTGGGCATAAGTATGTATCGTTTTAAGACGGGCACACCGGCCCGTATAGACGCCGCCAGCGTGGATTTTTCTAAGATGTCCGAGCAAAAAGGTGATGAGGATATCATCCCCTTCTCCTTCGAAAACCACGCCGCCGACATAGCCCGCCCACAAGTTTCCTGCTATCTCACCCACACCAACGAGACCACCCACGGTATTATCCGTGCCAATCTGCATCGCTCCCCCATGTTTTCCGGGGATATTGAGGGCGTGGCTACGCGGTATTGCCCATCCATAGAGGACAAAGTTGTGCGCTTTGCCGACAAAACAAGCCATCAGGTTTTTGTAGAGCCCGAAGGAGAAAATACCAGCGAGCTATATATTTCTGGCATGAGCACGTCATTGCCGGAGGATGTGCAAATAGCCATGTACCGCAGCGTTCCGGGCCTGGAAAACAGCCGCATAACCCGCTTTGGATATGCTATCGAATACGACTGCATAGACGCCACACAGCTCTCTGCTGCTCTTGAATTTAAAGCCATACCCGGCTTTTTTTCTGCCGGGCAGTTTAACGGTACCAGTGGGTACGAAGAAGCGGCGGCCCAAGGGCTTATTGCAGGTATTAACGCCGCGTCACGAGTATTGGGCAAGGCACAGCTTACCATCGACCGCTCCGAGGGTTATATTGGTGTGCTTATTGACGATTTGGTGACAAAAGGCATTGGCGAGCCTTATAGGATGATGACGTCACGTGCGGAATATCGTCTAATTTTGCGGCAGGATAATGCGGATTTGCGCTTGACGGAGAAGGGACTTGGCTATCTTATCAACCAAGACCGCCATGACAGAGTTGTTGAGAAAAAACGGCGCATTAACGAGGAGATTACTCGCCTGGGCAAGGTAATTGTTTCGCCGGATGCGGCAAATACCCTGCTTAGGCAGCTTAGCAGTGCAGAGATTGCATCCGGAGTACGTCTGGCAGAGCTTATAAAGCGGCCGGAAATTACCTATGCTGCGCTGGAGCCCATAGACCCCGACAGACCGCCTCTGCCCGAAGATGTGCGGGAACAAGTGAATATCTCCATAAAATACGAGGGGTATATCAAACGTCAAATGTTCCACGTGGAACAATTTAAAAAATTGGAAAGCCGCAAATTACCGACAGATATGGATTATGAACAAGTGGCCAACTTGCGCCTGGAAGCCCGGCAAAAGCTTAATGCCATAAAGCCGGAAAACATAGGCCAGGCCAGCCGCATAACAGGGGTAAACCCGGCGGATGTTTCTAATTTGCTAGTATTTATGGAAAGGCGTGGGATGCGTGAGAGAACTGCTGATTAGGGGTGCACAGGAATTAGGTGTGAGCCTGGATGATACGGCCACGGATAGGCTGTTTAGATATAAAGAATTCTTGCAAGAATACAACAAAAAGGTTAACCTAACGGCCATTGTAGATGACGAGGACATCATCGTCAAACACTTTTTGGATTCTTTGACAGTATTGCCGCATCTGAAGATTGGTGAAAACACAAAAATAATCGACATAGGCACCGGGGCTGGTTTTCCTGGTCTAGTGATAAAAATTGCCCGGGAAAAGGTAGATTTGACACTGTTGGACTCTCTGCGCAAAAGGATAGTATTTTTGGAGGAAGCCGTAAAGATGCTGGGTCTTGATGGTGCCGAATGCCATCACGCCCGGGCAGAGGAGTTTTTGCGCCAGCGCAAGGATATAGCCGGCAGTTTTGATTATGCCCTGTCCCGTGCCGTGGCCGCTTTACCAAAGCTAACAGAATATTGCCTGCCCTATGTAAAACCCGGCGGGATGTTTATTGCCATGAAAGGGCGGAATTATAAAGACGAAGTGGCCGAGGCCTGCGGAGTGATAAAACGCCTGGGCGGGGAAATTTGCGAGATAAAAGAGATACCCTTGCCAGGCAGTGATATAGTCCATAGCCTTGTCAAAATCAGAAAAAATAAGTAGGAGCGCACACCGTGCGCTTTTATATTTTCCAAAAATATCCATAATTTGCAAAAAGTGCTTGACAATATGGAAAATAATGGTATAATGCTAATAATAGGTAATAAATTACATTTATAGCCACTTAACCCGAAAAACGCCCAAAGAAAGTGCAGGGTTATTTTGCAGGGCTAGGCAATGACGACGCTGTGTGCCCAATGGCACGCAAGAAGGAACTAACGCAGCCATGCGAAAAAAGACAAGCTTCATTGGATGGGTTTTGGATTAAGTGGTTATGATTACATTTTGAGGAGTGAGGTCTATGAATACGGCGGAAAAATTGGATATTTTCCACGAAGTGACAGAGCAAAAGATATACAGCCTGCCGGTGGACATGGTTTTTGCCAACCCCCACCAGCCCAGGCGATATTTTGACCCTATGGCCCTGGTAGACCTGGCCACATCCATCAAGCAGTACGGAGTGATGCAACCCATAACCGTACGTATTGTAGAAGACGGCTATCAATTGGTGGCGGGGGAACGTAGGTTGCGAGCCACAAAATTGGCCAACATACCTACCATACCGGCGGTGGTTGTGGACATTTGTGACACACAAAGTGCTATTTTGGCCATGGTAGAAAATTTGCAGCGGCAAAACCTAAATTACATAGAAGAGGCCGAGGGCTTTAACCGGCTTATTATCGACCACAACCTTACCCAGGATGATTTGGCCAGAAAACTGGGCAAAAATCAATCCACCATAGCTAACAAACTGCGCTTGCTTAAATTGTCGGATAAAGTAAAAAGAGCACTGATTGAGAAAAATCTATCCGAAAGACATGCCCGGGCACTGCTGGTCATCCAAAAAGAGCGAGAATGTGCCGCCGCCGAAGAGCTTATGCTTATAATTATCGAAAAAATAGCCGAAGACGGGCTGACCGTGCAAAAAACCGAGGAGCTTATCCACAAAACCCTTAACGGCTTGCAAAAAAAAGCTGCCGCCGGGCGCATAAAAACCTATGTGCGGGATGTGCGCATCTTCACCAACACCATAAAACAAGCCGTGGGGGTTATGCAGGATTCTGGGGTAAATGCCACATATGATGTAGAAGAAGGGCCGGAGGGGTGCATAATAACCGTGTTGGTGACGTACTAAAGGAAAGTACTCTACCGCACATTGTCCATCTTCACCATAAAACCACATTATATCGCGGCCTAACCTTCAAAACCAAACAAATATTGATGTTGTATTCGGGCAGAATAGAGCTATGATCAAAACCAATAGGGCCTGTTCCCACTATAAGAAAATGCATATTTGTGAGACGACTTTTCGTCAATCAAGGCGGTTTTGACAACGCGTGCGTTTTGTTAGTGGGATCAGGCCCTAATTGAACGTAACCTCTTTTATGCTAACAATATTCCAGTTCCTTCTCTCTTTTTCTACGACTATTACCATCCTCCCAACAAACCTCTGCAAGAACATTAATTTTTCCTTGTTGCTAAAATAACTCCAACTTTCTTTAAGGCTCAATATAATATCCATGTGCGAGGTGCTATCAACTTCCTCTTCTTTTGCTGATTCAAGGCTTAGTTTAGACAGCTCACTTTCCAATGCTTCAAATCTTTCGTTTAAAACATCCAATAGCTCCCTATATTCTTCAAACTCTATCTCTCCATTAACATGCCGCTGCATAATTCGTTTTTTTCTATCGCGTAGGTTGCTTAACTTGCTTTCACATATAGCGATATACTCTAATTGTTCGCGCCTCTTGTTGTCCTGGTTTTCTTCTGTTAGTTCAATGCTTTCGGCTTCTGTAAAATCATTTATTCTCTCAATATATTCAACAAATGCCCTTTCCAATTTATCATGGATTATATTATGGCTTTTACAAGCAATAACAGCATCATAATATCTTTTGTTGTTGCATCTGTAGGAGGTTCTATAATATTTTTCGCCATCTTCGTCTGTATATGGTTTGTGATGTGTGGTGTACTTTCCTCCACAAACACTACATATCAGCACACCGCAAAAATAATTGTTTTCTTTCGGTCTTTTGGTCTGTGTTATACTTGCAATCAACTTCAACTTTTTTTGCACCCGGAAAAATACTTCGTCTGATATTATCCTCTCATGGTGTCCATCCGCTTCAAAATACTTTTCTTTGTCATTGGTTGCATATCTCACTTTGCCAATATATGTAGAGTTTGATAGCACACTTCTTATCGTAGAAGTATTCCACAAGCCACCCATTTTGGCTTTAATTTTTCTTTCGTTTAATGTTCTTGCGATTTTAGTCATGGGCATATCTTCATCTACAAACATCAAGAAAATTTCTTTTACAATCCTTGCTTCTTCTGGCTGTACTTCTTGCACCCTCTGCCCTTTCCCCTTAATATACCCATAACTAACAGTGTTAGTTGCTAAAGTATACCCTTCTTTTACTTTTCTTTCAAATCCCATTTTAAGCCTACTAACCAAATTTTCTCGCTCAAATTCTGCAAATATACCGATTATTTTCAAAAACATTCTTCCGCTAGGGGTGTCTGTGTCTATGCTTTCTGTTAGTGAGTTAAAAGCACAATTGTATTCCTCAAATAGCTCCACCAATTCAATAAGGTTCTTTGTGTTCCTCGTAAGCCTGTCTACTTTAAACACAAGTACATTATTGACTTTCCCACTCTTTATATCCTCAATTAATCTGTTTATGGCGGGTCTGTCCACAATGTTTTTACCGCTTATGCCTTCGTCAGTATAGACATTGCATATCTCCCAATCCTTTAATAATGCATATTGCTTCAGCTTCTCCGTCTGTCCTCTTATCGAAAATCCCTCTTGCACCTGCTCCTCCGTCGATACTCTTACATAGATTGCTGTACGTAAAATTGATTTCCCATCC
>WQVZ01000023.1 GCA_009785595.1 Defluviitaleaceae bacterium
ATGCATTCTCGCTGTATTCCGTAAAACCGCCGGAGCTAGAAGAATACACGGCTTCTATAGGCGTGTTGTTATGAAGAATCATTATACCCTGTGTGGCATTAACCGCCTGGGTAGTGTTGGGATGTTCGTTGGAAACCCCAACATACACCTGAGACATTGTGGTGTCACAAACATCATAACCACGTCCGGCCATAGAGCCCATACGATGCACTGCAAAAGTACGTGCGGCAACGGCCTGGGCCATCAGTGCCTCCATATGCCAACTGGGTGGCATTTCTGCCGGCACGACGCTAAGGAGATATTCCTCCAAGGCCAGCACGTTTACAGCGGTAAGGCGGCTGCCGGTAAAGCGGGCAAGCTCAATGGCCCCACGATAACGGCGCGTACCCAAAGACGTAATGCCTGTTGTGTCCCGCACTTGCAAGTTAACATCGCCGTTTTCGGAAATCAGCACAATTTGCCCATCGGCTTTAGACACAGAAACCCTGGCCGTACTAGGGCTCAGTGCAATTGCGCCGGGAAAGTCTGCCCCGGCAGGCAAGTACAGTCCCCAATGCCCATTGTGCAATAGGACGGGAATAGCATTTTCATGTATAGCAATAGCCCTGTCCTGGGCATGAGTCAAGCTGGTAAAAGTATATGGCAGCTGTACATATGCAGAATTATCCGGCCTGGCCAAAAAATGGCCCGTAGTGGTCAAGAAGCCGGATGCGTGAAAAACCCCACCAACAAACTGCCCCACGGCCAAATTTGTGGCATATATAGATATTTGGTCTTGTTCACGAAAATGGCTTTCCAGACCAACGCGTATAAATTGCTCGGTCCCCACGGCCCGCAAATTGCTATGACCCATGGAAAAAACAGACAAAACAAAAATGGCCGACAAGAAGAAGTTTAGTGCATATCGTGTTTTCATTAATAAAATTAGCTCCTTATTTGCCTACTGTATGGTAGCGGCTTTTTTCTCAATCTCTAAATCTTCGGTCACTTCTTCGGAATAATTGCGCAACATGGACTCCAACTCGTCAATTTTCTTAAACGCCGCTTTAAATTCGTCGCTATCCGCAAATTTTAAATATTTTTCCGCAACGGCATTATATTCCCGGGTAAAATCTCCAAGCAGCTGCCGTTGACTGTCCACGGAAGTAGCAATGTCTTCCAGTTGCTTTGCAGTGTTTTCCCTTATTATACGCCCCTGGTTTTTGGCGTTTTTTACAATATCAACCGAGGCCTGCTGAGCACTTACAATGGCGGTGTTAATTATGGTCTCTCTATCCTTCATGGCTTTTATTTCGGCTTCCAATTTCTCTATCCGGGCATCCACCGCCGCCGGGTCATACCCCCGCTTTACATATCCAAACTTATCAGGCATTACATTCCCTCCCTAAATAATTATCCGTCTATGGCATAGCAAACGCACTTTAAAACCGTGAATGCGAGGGAAAGCCGAACGCCAGGGGGCGCGAGGCGTTTTGACCTAAAGCAGTCACGGATTAAAAAGACGTTTGCTATATTGTAACATTTTGTCAACATTATTGCAACGGCAAAATCACTATCTTTGCGGAAAATCCCTTAACATCACAAAAGCCCTCGCCATATGATGTAACAAACACCACAGGGAGGGGAAGAACGATGAACCTTTTATTGCCGGGGCTTATAATAATACTTGTAACCGCATTGATGATTGCCGCCATGCACGTAAAAATAAAGGCCCGCAAGAAAATACGCCGCTGGGAGATATGTTTTGCTCACGAAGGTAAAAACTGGAGGATAGTGCTGCGTAAAGCCCAATATTTGGCGGTTTTATCCACATCAGTAAGGGCGTATCCTCAAGATGCCCTATGCTTTCATCCGCGCATTTCCTATGTGGTCAGAAAAAACGGCAAAAAAATAAGAATGTTGTCCGTGCCTAATTTTTGGGCCAAAGCTATGGGTATAACACTGTGTAAAATAGGCAAAGACGACAATATAGCCATAGAAGCTGAAATAACCTTTAGAGACTTGATGATGGCCCACGCCTTTGTGCAAAAATTAGGCGAAGCAGGCCATAGCAACTGGGACACCACCGAAAAACCCAATAAAATAACAGTCATCTGGCATCCATAATTGTGATGAATTAGTGGGGACGACCGTCCCAGTCGCACGATTTAATGTCAACGTGGTGTAATCTTCTTTTCATTGCCTACAACTTACATCCTATTCGGCAAAGTTTGCCTAATAGCTTCATGCCAACCGGCCAACAGTTGTTGCCTCCGCTTTTCATCCATACTGGGAACAAAAATCCGTCCGGCACCGATTTTTTCAGTAATTTCGGCCTTATTTTTGTACTCACCCACCGCCAGCCCTGCCAAAAATGCCGCCCCCAGGGCGGTGCTTTCTGTGACGACCGGGCGTTGCACCGGCACACCCAAAATATCCGCCTGAAACTGCATTAAAAAGTTGTTTGCGCTGGCCCCACCGTCCACGCGCACTTGCTCAAGTGCAACCCCGGTATCGCAGGCCATGGCGGATATCACATCATGACTTTGGTACGCGATAGACTCTAAGGCCGCCCGAATAATATGTTCCTTGCGGGCGGCATGGGTTAGGCCGGTGATGATTCCCCGGGCGTGTTGGTTCCAGTGCGGCGCACCCAAACCTACAAAAGCAGGCACCACATAAACACCGGCAGTATCGGCCACACCGGTGGCGTAGGTCTCGGTTTCGGCGGCGGTTTGGATAAGCCCCAGGTTGTCCCGCAGCCATTGCACCGCCGACCCAGCCACAAAAACCGAACCTTCTAGTGCATACTCCACTTTGTCGTCAAGACCCCAGGCGATGGTGGTTAGCAGGCCATTTTGGGATTGCACAACCCTATCGCCGGTGTTCATCAAAGTAAAACATCCGGTGCCATATGTATTTTTCGCCATGCCAGGCTCAAAACAACCTTGGCCAAACAAGGCCGCCTGTTGATCACCAGCCACACCACCAATGGGTATTTGGCCATCAAAATAATCGCTGTGGGTATTGCCGAAAATATGTGAAGAGGGCAATACCTCCGGCAACATAGCCGCCGGTATGCCAAGCCGCTCCAAGATTTCATCGTCCCAGCACAGGGTATGAATATTAAACAACATAGTGCGGCTGGCATTAGAATAATCTGTAGCAAAAACTTCCCCGCCCGTCAATTGCCACACAAGCCAAGTATCCACCGTGCCAAAAAGTATGTTGCCCCGCGCCGCTTCCTCTCTGGCACCTGGCACATTTTCCAGTATCCATGCCAGCTTTGTGCCGGAAAAATATGCATCCGTGGTCAGTCCGGTTTTGGCCTTAATTATATCATCAAAACCCTCTGCTTTAAGTGTGTCGCACAAATCCGACGTGCGGCGGCACTGCCACACAATAGCATTATGCACTGGCCGCCCCGTGCGCTTGTCCCATACAATAGTGGTTTCGCGTTGATTCGTAATACCAATAGCCAACACATCCGCCGCGCAAGCATCAGCCTTTACCATGGCTTCTTTAGCCACGGCCAGCTGATTATGCCATATTTCCATGGGGTCGTGTTCTATCCAACCGGCCTGCGGAAAAACCTGGCGGTGCTCACGCTGGGCTAGGCTTATTATGCGGCCGTCTGCATCAAAAAATATGCAGCGAGAACTGGTTGTGCCTTGATCTAATGCCATTATATATTTGTCCATATGCGATCCTCCTTGATTTTTCCGAAAATCCGCCCTTTGCGTTGCACTGGCCCTATGTTAATATTATGAATAGAGGCAACCGCAAAGCAAAGAGTTGTGGTGGCCAAACCGCTTTCGCTTTTGGGTTACCCCGCTTTATTCTACCATATTTCGCTATTGCTTACAAGTGCGGCCTTGGCATACATAAAGTTATGAAAAAAAGCTTGCACTAGCGGCGATATTGTGATATAATACCGTTTTGTAAAAATACTCACACATCTTCGCTTCCGGGTGACGTAAGCGTAATTTGGAGCAGGCGGGATGTGGCGGACAAACCTGGGAGGTGCCTTATGGGCGTAATTTCGATGAAACAATTGTTGGAGGCCGGTGTGCATTTTGGCCATCAAACACGGCGGTGGAACCCCAAAATGGCAGAGTATATCTTTGCCGAACGCAATGGTATTTATATCATTGACCTACAAAAGACAGTAAAAAAGGTAGATGAGGCGTATCGCGCCGTGTCCGAGTTGCTTAAAGACGGCGGAACCATTCTTTTTGTCGGCACAAAAAAGCAGGCACAAGATAGCATCCGTGAAGAAGCCGTGCGCTGCGGTATGTATTATGTTAACGAGCGTTGGTTGGGCGGTATGCTTACCAATTTTAAGACCATCCAAGGCCGCATAAAGCGCCTTAAAGAATTGGAAAGAATGGAGCAAGACGGCACTTTTGACAATCTTCCTAAAAAAGAAGTGGCCCAGCTGTTGCATGAAAAAGGCAAGTTGGACCGTAACTTGGGCGGCATAAAAGAAATGAAGCGCGTGCCGGATGTTATTTTTATTGTGGACAGCCGCAAGGAGCATATTGCCATACAAGAAGCCCGTACACTGGGCATACCCATTGTGGCTATTGTTGACACTAATTGTGACCCCGATGAAGTAGACCTTGTTATCCCCGGCAATGATGACGCCATCCGCGCTGTTAAGCTTATCGCCGGTATTATGGCTGACGCTGCCATTGAAAGCCGCCAGGGACAAATGGGCGACGAGGAAGTGGCCGAGGGCGAAATAGGCGACGAAGGCGCGGAAGAAGCTGTGCCAGCACAATAATAAAGGAGGATGACATAATGGCTGTTACACCTGCATTGATAAAAGAATTACGTGAATTAACCGGCTCCGGCATGAGCGATTGCAAAAAGGCCCTGGAAGAAACCGGTGGAGATATAAAAAAGGCCGTGGAGTTTCTGCGCGAGAAAGGCCTGGCTGCGGCGGAGAAAAAGTCCGGCCGTATAGCCGCTGAGGGCGTTGTAGCCCTTGAAGTTGTGCCTGATTTCTCTAAAGCTGCCATGGTTGAAGTAAACAGCGAGACCGATTTTGTGGCTATTAATCCTGATTTTAAAGCATATGTGGCTGATGTGGCTGCACAAGTGCTGACGTCTACCGCACCCGACACCGAAGCCTTTTTGGCCGAGAAGTGGGCCAAGGACGAAAGCCAAACCGTACAAGAATTCCTTAAAGGCAAAATCGCCACCATCGGCGAAAACCTTAATATCCGCCGTTTTGTGCGTTATGAAAAAACCACACCCGGTGTTATTTCCAGCTATGTCCACGGTGGCGGCAAAATTGGCGTGTTGTTGGAAATAGACTGCGAAAAAGACAGTGATGTGGTGAAAGAAATGGGATACAACCTGTGTATGCAAATTGCAGCACTTTTCCCTAAGTATCTTAGGGTAGAAGATGTTGACCAGGAATATCTGGAAGCCGAAAGAAAAATACTGGATGCTGCGGCTAAAAATGACCCGGCAAATGCATCCAAACCCGCTCAAGTCATTGAAAAAATGGTAGAGGGTCGTATAAACAAGCAAATGAAGGAAATTTGCCTGTTAGAGCAAGAGTATGTAAAAGACACACAAATGACCGTAAAAGCCTATGTGGACAGTGTTGCCAAAGAAGTTGGTGCTCCTGTGACCCTGGTGCGTTTTGCCTGCTTCGAAAGAGGTGCCGGTATCGAGAAAAAACAGGAAGACTTTGCGGAAGAAGTTGCAAAAGCTATGCAAGGATAAAGTTAAACACACAAATGCCCTCGCTGTTGCGGGGGCTTTCTTTTAAGGAGAAAACGCCATGGTAAAAAATTATAATGAAGTATTGTACAAAAACGAGCGAATGACTACAGAAAGACTGGTTTTGCGCAAGTTTGAAGAAGGGGACGCCACTGATATTTTAGAATATGCCAGTGATGCCGAAACCATCGCCAATTTGATTTGGGAAGGCTCGACTACTATCGAAGAAGCCAAAGCCAATATTTATGATTTTTATTGGAGCCGCAACGGTATTTGGGCCATACGGCATGCCGAAAGCGGCAAGGTGATAGGGTGCATTGACTTGCGATTGGCCCATGATGATGACAAGGCTACTTTTGGTTATGTGCTTAACCGCAACTATTGGGGGCACGGATATATGACCGAGGCCTTAAAAGTCGTGCTGCGTCTGTGTTTTGAGCAACTTAAACTTAACAGAGTAGAAGCCAACCACTTTGACGGCAATGCGGCATCAGGCCGCGTGATGGAGAAAGCCGGCATGACTTATGAGGGCACCGCACGCCAGGCCGAGAAGGTGAAGGGGGTCTTTAGGGATTGTGTAAAATACGGCATTATCCGGGATGATTATCTTCGGCAGAAGTAACAAGGGGGATTCAACATGGTTAAAAATCACAATGAGGTGCTGTATAAAAATGAGCAAATAGAGACCCAGCGGCTAATTTTACGCAAATTTAAGATTAGCGATACCGCTGATATATTAGAATATGGCAGTGACGCCGAGACCTTGGAGCATGTTGGATGGCCCGGTCTTTCTACATTAGAGGAAGCCCAAGCAATCATTTATGACCGCTATATGGCTCGCAACGGCCTTTGGGCCATTCAAATTACCGACACTGGCAAAGTGATAGGTCTTATTAATTTGCACCTTAACCACGACCATGATAAGGTCGCGCTTGGTTATATGATTAATCGTCAATATTGGGGCATGGGGTATGCAAGCGAGGCACTGAAAGCTGTGCTGTATCTATGTTTTGAAGGGTTGCGGGTAAACCGCGTTGAAGCGGAGCACTATACGGGCAATCCCGCGTCTGGACGGGTGATGGAAAAAGTTGGCATGAAGCGTGAAGGAGTCACAGCCAAAAGTCATCTGGTGAAAGGGGTCTTTCGGGACGTTGTGCTTTATGGCATCACATGGGATGATTATTTTCGCCCAGCCGTTTTAGATTTATAAACCGAACCAGCGACGGAGGTCCAGGCTCCAAAACCAGCTCTGCGACGGCTTTTTCGTGGGTGTCAGGCAGAATTATTTGTGTGGCGGTTACTGTTTTGCCTGCCAACATGGCGGCAACGTGAGCCGGAGTCAGTTCAAAATGGTAATTTTTAGTAGAATTTTTCCAGATGGTCAGCTTGCACCCACCTTTCCAGTTGGCGCAATAAAAAGCTTTGGTGTTTTCCAACACATCTTTGGCACACAATGGGCACTTCCCCAGGGAAGCGGCCTGTTTTTTTGTTCTGGTGCGGCTGCGTGGTTTTTCCGTGTCAAATTGAACATTTTTTGGGGAATTTTGGGCATTTTCTACTAAAAAGTGTGTGAATTTTGCTATGCTTGCCATGAAGCGGTCGGGATCAAGGCTGCCCTTGTTGATGGAGGTCAGGCCCTTTTCCCAGCGGCCAGTGGTTTCCGGGGATGTAATTTCCGTTGGCAAAATTTGGATGAGGGATTTTGCTTTATCTGTAGGTATCAGGTTTTTGGCTTGACGGCGTATGTAGCCCACAACTAACAGACGCTCAATAATAGCTGCTCGTGTAGCGGCAGTACCCAGGCCGCTCTCCTTCATTTGACGGGCAATTTCCTCATCATCCACCATTTTGCCGGCATTTTCCATAGCAGACAGCAGTGTGGCTTCGGTATATGGCTTCGGTGGGCGGGTTTTCTTGGCTTTAGCGGCCACTTTGGCCACATCGGCAGCATCACCTATCGTCAATTTTGGTAACTCATTGCTTTCTTCGTCGTCCTTTTCATCTGCATATAGTTCTTTCCAGCCCAGTTGACGTATTTGCGTGCCCTTGGACAGAAATTGCTCGCCAGCCACCACGGTCACAACAGTGGTGACATCTTGTATATGGGCAGGATAAAAAGTAGCCAAAAAACGCCGGGCAATAAGGTCGTAAACCTTGTATTCATTGGGCGTAAGGTTGGCCGGCGGTTTCTTTTCTGTAGGAATTATGGCGTGGTGGTCGGTTACTTTGGAATCATCCACAAGACGGCTGGTGATGGGCAGCTTGTCCAGGGATTGAATGTATTTGGCATAGCTAGTATATTCCGGAAGATTAGCCAGGGTGGCAATTATTGGCGAAAGCTTGATATCGCGACTTAAATGGCGGCTGTCGGTACGGGGATATGTGATAGCCTTGCGCTTTTCGTATAGATCTTGAGCGATATTTAGAGTAGTAGCAGCAGAAAAGCCAAACTTGCGGTTGCAGTGGCGTTGTAGTTCTGCCAAGTCATATAACAAAGGCGCAAGTTGGCGTTTTTCCTCTGTTTGTTGGCTGTCTACCCGGCCGGTTTGACCTTTTACTTTGGCCACAATGACATCGGCCCGTTCTTTATCGTCTAAACGGCCATCTTTGACATCTTCACTAAACCACTTGCCGCTGTAATTGCCACTCTCTATGGAAAAATCCGCTTCAACTTCCCAATAATCTTTGGATACAAAGGCGTCAATTTCTGCCTGGCGGGCCACAATCATAGCCAGGGTAGGGGTTTGCACACGACCGATGGTAAGATGAGCGTCATAAGCGATGGAATATGCGCGGCTGGCATTAATGCCAACCAGCCAATCGGCCTGGCTGCGGCAACGGGCAGAATGATACAAACTGTCGAAATCATTAGCCGGACGCAGGGCAGCAAAACCATCGCGGATAGCCTGGTCTGTCATGGAGGAAATCCACAGGCGGCGCACAGGTTTACGGCATTTTAAGTGGTGATAAATATAGCGGAAAATAAGTTCGCCTTCGCGCCCGGCATCAGTGGCACAAATTATCTCTGTTACATCCTTGGAAGTCATCCATTTGCGCAATACTTTTAGTTGTGACGCGGTTTTACCCACGCCTTTAAGACGAATTTCATCCGGAATAATGGGCAATGTCTCCATTTTCCAACGCTTTAGGGCAGGATCGTAGTCCTCAGGATCACAAAGGGTCACAAGATGGCCAATGGCCCAAGAAATTATGTACTGATTATTGTGCAGACAGCCCTCGCCCTTGCCGGTAACTTTTAGCACATGGGCGATGTCGCGGCCCACCGATGGTTTTTCGGCTACTATAAGTTTCATTGCACTTGTCTCGTGGGACGGGAAAAAGCGCGCGCAAAGCTGGCTTCGGCTTCTACTTTCAGCGGTAATGCAAAGACCTCAAAAGGCCCTATATCAAGCAAAGCGGCCAGGTTTGTCAAATTTTCTAACATAAATATATCGGCAGGAAACATCAGCTTGTGTACATCGTGTGGAGCATAATCCGGCGAACAAGTATCCATGCCTAGCATTTTTATGCGCCTGTCTGTGAGAAATTGTGCGAATTCCATGGTAATTTGTGGATACTGTTTGTAGTATTTATCCGGATCAGAGTTAAAGTATTGGTCATGGCCGGTGTAAAGCAAAACTATTGTGCCGGGTTGAATTAGTTGGTCGTAGTGGGGCTTCATGCCAATTGGGCTTTCGCCACGCACATCAAGCAGCACACCAGGCCCGGCAAAACTGTCGATGGGGAAATCTGCGCAAAAACGGGCGTCATCGGTAAAATGCATGGGCATATCCAGGTGCGTGGCCACATGAAAGCCCGAAGATAAACGGGATGAGGTGTGACCGTCGCCTTTGGCAGTCGTTATGACAGGGGAAGTATCTCCGGGATAGGCAGGGGTTTGGTTGTTTATGATTTGTGACAGATCTATTAGTTTCATATATGCCTCCTTGTGTTATTTTGTAGTGGTGGGTGAATCGCCAATTTTCATATCGCCGGGCTTAATCCAGCCTTTTTTGCGCATAAATTCGGCAAAAACCAGAGCCATAATGGCCGGCAGCACAAAATGAAGTAAGCCGATGCGCAAAAAAACGTTGGGGGTATAGCCCATGGCATTTAACGCGCCAAACTGGCCCACCAGGCCAGATGTGCCCATGCCCGCGCCTGTTGGGATATTTTCCATACGGAAAACCATGGTGGACAGACCACCCGCAATAGCAGATGCCAAGGTGGCAGGTATCCAAATACGGGGATTTTTTAGGACATTGGGGAATTGTATCATAGCGGTGCCAAGGCCCTGGGAAATAAGACCAGAGACCTTGTTTTCGCGGTAACTGGCTACGGCAAAGCCTATCATTTGGGCAGCAGTGCCGGCGGCGGCGGCCCCAGCAGCCAGGCCGGATAGATTTATCATAATGGCTATAGCGGCGGAGGAAATGGGGGAGGTGAGTATCATGCCCATGGCAGCGGCGATGATGACGCCCATTAGCAGGGGCTGTAGCTCTGTAGCCCACAGCAAGAATTCGCCGACGCTGGTCATAAACCAGTCCATAGGCGGGCCAACGGCACTGGCCAAGGCGTAACCAACTAACAAAACCACCACGGGTGTTATTATGATGTCTATCTTTGTTGTTTTTGAGACTAATTTGCCAATTTCGCAAGCTAAAAGGGCAGCCAGCCACGCACCCACAATGCCGCCGGATACATTGCCCATAAAACCTACGATAACAGTGGCGAAAAGCACCAAGGGCGGGGCTTTAAGGGCGTAGGCCACAGCGGCACCGACGGCGGCACCTGTCAAAGACATGGCCACTCCGCCGATTTCTACCAGAAAGGAAACATTAAGACCGTTGCCGATTTCGGTTAAAATAAGGCCAATTACCAGGGACGAGAAAAACCCCAAGGTCATGGTACTTGTTGTACCAATGAAATATAACCTTGGGGATGGTTCGATACCCTGTCTTTTCGCAAATTCCATAAAGCTTTTCATTAGTACACAACCTCCGTATGCGTATAAAGTATTTTGCACCTCATAAGCGAAGCATATCAAGCTATGACAGCCGGAGAGCAGAAAGCGTCTGCTCGGCCTCCGTAGCCATAGTTTGTAAGGTGGCGATTATATATTTTTGTCGAGCGGTGATGGCCGCAAGCCCACTATGTACCACCACAAGATTGGTATAAGGCTTTAAAATCTCATGGGGCAGATGGTTTTGGTTCATCTTCTTTTTTAGATCACCATAAGTTCTGGCCAGCAAGGCGCTTTTTATTTCATACATGTGCGAAAACTCGCGATAAGCACACATTTGGCCCGGCACAAGGGGTTCGGCCCTCTTTGCCTTGCAGCGCAACTCATTTTGCAAATCTTGCAATAATGTATTTTTCGCCCGGGTTAGGCTTTTTATTTCTTTTTGGTTGGCAGTAATTTCTGCCAAAAGCTTATCTATGTCTTGTGCTGTCACAACATCATTCCGCCAGGGGGGATGCACCACAAAGAAAGTTGACGGCCCGCGTACTATGGTCACAAGCAATCCTCCTAAATAAGGCCGTAATCTTTCATCACTTGTTCTATCTGGGTCATATTTTCGGGGTCAAGTGCTGTTAACGGGCGGCGACAGGCACCAACATCAAAGCCCATAAGGCCGAGCGCCGCTTTTACCGGCATGGGGTTGATATCCGAAAACATAGCGCGCACCAAGGCCAGCATATCAAGTTGCATCTTGGCACTGCCCTTCACATCACCTTCAAGATACTTCATAATCATGTCATGCATTTGTTTCGGGATGATATTGCCAGTGGTCGAAATTACTCCTTTGCCGCCTAATGAAAGCACGGGCACAATATAGTCGTCATTTCCGGCATAAATATCCAGATTGTCGCCGCACAGTTCGGCTATTTCGGCTATTTGCACAATATTTCCGCTGGCTTCTTTGATGGCCGCAATATTTTCGATTTTAGACAGTTCAAATGTGGTCTTTGCCGACATGTTAAGGGATGTTCGTGTGGGCACATTGTACAGGATAAAGGGCAGGTCAATGGCAGCGGCAATAATTGAGAAATGCTCAACCAGACCCCGCTGAGATGTTTTGTTGTAATATGGCGTTGTCAACATCAAAGCATCCACGCCTGCCTGTTTAAGACGATTACCCAACAACAAGATATTTCTGGTATCATTGCCGCCCGCCCCGGAAATAACAGGTATCTTGCGTCCGGCTTTTTTTACAGCCGCAACCGTAGCACGAGCCACTTCCACGTGTTCGTCATTGTCCAGGGTAGAGACTTCCCCGGTGGTGCCGCAAGCCACAATGGCATCCGCTCCGTTGTCTATTTGGTATCGAACTAGCGTTTCAAGCATGTCAAAATTCATATTGCCTTTTGCGTCAAAAGGCGTAACTATGGCAGTGCCTACTCCAGTAAAAATTGGCATTGTGCTTCCCCCGTTACTTTAAATTTTTTAAAACCAATTCGGCTATCTGGACGGTATTTGTTGCCGCCCCTTTGCGTATATTGTCCGCCACAACCCACATGTTTATGGCATTGGCGGAAGCATCACGGCGTATACGTCCTACAAAAACTTTGTCCGAACCATCCGCCATCATGGGTGTGGGGTATTGTCCCGCATCATTTTGCACCACAACACCCGGTGCGTTTTTCAGCGTCTCGATAACATCCTCTATTTCAAATATATTTTCAAATTCTACATTTATGCTCTCGCTATGGCCGTTAAAAACAGGAACGCGTACGCAGGTGGCAGTAATGCCAAGCCCCGGTGCGTTAAGGATTTTGCGGGTTTCGTTTATCATTTTTAATTCTTCGGCGGTATAGCCGTTTTCGGTAAAAACATCCACTTGGGGTATGATGTTGTGGGCTATGGGGTGGGGATAATTTTGGGGCAGCTGACCTTTTATGCCGTTTTCTAAATCCTGCCAGCCCGCCATGCCAGAACCGGACACCGCCTGATATGTGCTAAAAATAATACGCTTGATGCCAAAAGGTTGATGCAGGGGCGCTAAGGCCACCACAGCTTGGATGGTAGAGCAATTAGGATTGGCTATTATGCCTTTGTGCTTGCCGACGTCTTCCGGGTTAACTTCAGGGACTATCAGCGGCACATCCGGATTCATACGAAAATGCGATGAGTTGTCGATGGCTATGCCGCCTTTTGCCGCCAAAATAGGGGCAAAACGGCCGGAAATAGTACCGCCGGCAGAAAACAGGCCAATGTCTATGGGCCTATCAAAGGAAGTCTCTGTCAATTCTTCCACTATGTGCTCCTGCCCGTTAAAGCTGATTTTTTTGCCGGCAGAGCGGCCGGAGGAAAAGAAATAAATATTATCAATAGGAAAATTGCGCTCCTTTAATATTTTGATAAATTGCGCGCCAACCATGCCCGTAGCACCAATTATGGCCAAATTAACCTTCTTCATCGCGCTCCCCCTTTCCGGGAATATCCAATTACCTAATTATATTTCTTCCGGCAGTCTTTGTCAATTGCGTATTTTTGCAATTTGTTGGGTAAAATTGTAATAGTTGGTTGACACAAAGCTTGCGGAGGTGTAGTATGGAGAAAAAGCCGAAGAAACTGACGGCAAACGATGTGCTAAAATATGAGATTGCGGCGGAACTTGGCCTGGCGGAAAAGGTTGCCGATACGGGCTGGAGGTCGCTGACGGCGCGGGAAAGCGGCAGAATAGGCGGCATTTTGGCCAAACGGCGCAAAAATATGCGACTGGATGGAAATGACGTGGACGAGATGGCGGTTGAAGAGTTTTGGCTGGAATAAAGCTGCCGGTTTTAACCGGCGGCATTGTTGATGAGGTGAATACATGACATACGGTGGCTTTGCACAAATTTATGATAGATTTATGGACATGCCGTACGAAGCCTGGGCGGACTATGTTCTGGCTATTTGGCAACGTTGGGGTTGTTCGCCGAATTTGGTGCTAGACTTAGCCTGCGGCACAGGCGGCCTTACCGATATTTTGGCACGGCGGGGTTATGATATGATTGGTATAGACGCTTCGCCGGAGATGCTAACCATTGCCCGGCAAAAGAACACCGACGTGTTGTTTTTGCAGCAAGATATGCGGGAATTTGAGCTATATGGTACGGTGGACGGGATAATTTGCACTTGTGACGGGGTGAATTATATTCCGGAAGAAGACGAGCTGGCCCATGTGTTTGCTCTGGTGGCAAATTACCTTAACCCCGGCGGTATTTTTATTTTCGATATTAACACAGAACATAAATTTAGCCAAGTGCTGGCGGACAACACCTTCGCGGGTCTTTGCGAGGACGCCGCATACATATGGGAAAATTTTTATGACGCCGAAGAGCGAATTAACGAATATAATCTCGCATGTTTTGTTGAAGAAAATGGTGTTTATCGCCGTTTTGATGAGCTACATGTGCAACGGGCTTATGATGTTGATGAAATAAAAACGGCCCTGGCCACCGGTGGCTTGGAATTTTTGGCGGCATACCATGACCTTACTTTTGATGAACCGAAGAAGGATACACAACGGATATTTTTTGTGGCGCAGTTGCTAAAATAAAATGGGCAGCATTATGCCGCCCCTACCGTAAGGAAAGTAATTAGGCCGAAAACGGTATAGTTCTATACTATGCCGTTTTTGTTTGCTCTTGTTCGGTTTCGGCTTGCGTCGTAGCTGCTTCAAAATAAAATGCACCGATAAAGTTATAAACGATTGAAATTTTGTGGGGCTCGGTCTGTTTTTGCCCTCGCTCAGTTTCGTTCACAGATATTTCTATCTCGTCAGACTGTTGCGTCTAACGCTTGTAAATCGGTATACTTCTTTGTCGCGGCGATAAAGTTCTTGATATTGTCTTTCTTTTGCTCTTGCTGTTTCAGTTCGTGTCGCATGACTTCGGCGGTTGCTTTTAGTGAACACTACAGGCGATATTTACAAATACAAACATGATAATAATGTTGAAACAGAAATGCCTGAATTGAAAATTATTTGCATGAGTGATGTGCAATCCGAGCTTGTAGACTGGTTTGAAATAATCTTTGCCGAAAGCGGTTAAGCTCTAGTTGATTTGACAGCAACGCAGGGGCAAATTGATATAGCCGAAGCAAACCTTCGCGCTGCAATCCGCAAACCGCGTGGCTTATGGATCGGAGACACGTTTCTTACCCAAGACGTAGAAGAAGTGATGGAAAAAGCAGAATAACCGCGGCAAACAACTTGGGCAAACATCAACCAACGAAAAAGCCTGTAACCACGGGCGAAAATCGAGGTTACAGGCAAGTTATGGGCAAGCATTTTAATAAAAACGAGTAAGTTGTGCTGAAACTACAATGGGATTCTAAAATATAGAAGCCAGCAAACTCGGAAGTTTACTGGCTTTGTAAATGACGGAGGGTAAGGGATTCGAACCCCTGTGGGCTTGCGCCCTAACGGTTTTCAAGACCGCCCCGTTATGACCACTTCGGTAACCCTCCAGTTGATTTTGCCATGATACGAAACAAATGAACCGTTGGAAATATAGCAACATTTCATGGCAACACTACAAATTATTCAGTTGTAACTATACCTCAGAAAGCCCATAAAATCAAGACTTTTCTCTACGAAGTGACCAGTCAGCCCACAGTCTTTCAAGACCGCCCCGTTATGACCACTTCGGTAACCCTCCAGTTAGGATGTTCACCCTGCATCCCAAAATTCCTTTACAGGAAATCAGGCAAACATTGGTGCTATTAAATTGTTTGTTGAGGATAGAAACTTCAAGACCTGCCCGTTGTGGCTGTTTTGGCAACTTTTCATATGGGCCATTGCTATTATAAAGCATTTTTTCAATTTGGTCAAGGGTTTTATTTAAATTTTTATAGATATTCGGTGGGGATTTTATGAATTTGCCGGATTGCTAAAAATGTGGTGGCTGTTGTTTTCAACGGCAAAGGCGGTGTGATAGCGTTTTTCCATAGGTATCCATATATCTTTGAATTTTTGGGCCATTTCCGGCCCATTGCGCTGTAATATGCGGCGTAGCTGCTCTTGGGCATCCAACTTCATAAAGGTTGTGATGTGATATGCTGCGGCCAGCTCTGGGTGCATAGCATAGCTGCCCTCTACAATGGTTAATTTGCTGGGTGTTACGGCAATTTCGTCAGCAAAATCCCAGGTGCGGCAGTCGAAAGGACGATAAGCAAAAGGTTTTTGTGCCAGTGTGGGTTCCAGGACTTCTTTTTTAAAGCGTTCGTAATCCACATTGCCGCCGGGTTGGGCCAGGCGGTTTTCGGTGCGCTGACTGGGCCGCAAAAAGAAGTGGTCCATTGGCAAAATATTGCAGTCGTAAACTTCTTTTAGCATTCCCGCCAGGGTAGATTTTCCCGCTGCTGCATCCCCGTCAATGGCTACAATTGTTTGAGGGTTTTTTGTCATGGCGGTGTCAATTTTGGCAAATAGCGGCAAATAGCGGCAATACTCTGCCTTGACCACGCGATATGCCGGGCTGTATGCGGCTTTAAAGGCATCGCTGTGACTAAAAGGGCGTTGTCCGCCGGCCAACCATTTCATTCCAAAATTATTGATTGTTAATTTGTCCGTAAGAGAAGCCGATTGCGCCAGCATCTCTATCTTTTGCAGAAAACCATTGGTTGATCCGTGCACTTCGTTGGCAGACATCTCAAAAAGCCGCTGAAAAGTATCCAAAGTCAGGCCATTATGGCCAATGGCGTGTAAATGCAAGCGACAAAAAGCAGAGCCGATATGCTCCACATAGTCACTGCTATGTGGAGCCATCCGCTCATATTCTTGCTCTAAAGACTTTCTGTTAGCGGCTTTGTCTGCAACCAGATGCCCTGGACCAAATTCGCTTTGGTAAAGCATTTTAAGCAAATCTACCATCTGTGCCGCCGGGTATTTGTCCATATGCGCTTTGCATAATGCGGTTATATCATTATGCATTGCGTTGCCATCCTGCTTTTTTTAGGGCTATAATTAATATAGGTATAAGGACGATTTGCAAAATTATGCCGGGCAACGCGGTGACAAATCCACTGGTCAAGAAGATTTCGAAAGAGAATGGCACATCGTTAAGATTAAATACCACTACCCTGGCCGCCGCCCAAACAACACGCCCAAACAACATTGCACCGATTAAAGACGCATAAAGGAATGGCACGGTTTTTGGTAACTTGTTGTACAGCAAACCCGCTGCCAAGCCATAGGCCGCAAGCTCGAAGGTCATTACTGTTGCCGTTGGAAACAACGGCGGATGCCCAACTATAAACGACCTGGTAAAAGGCAGCAACAATCCTACCAAAAAGCCGTATTTTGGCCCCAGGATTAAACCGCACAACAATACCGGGATGTGCATCGGCAACCATATGCCCCCGAAGCCGGGTACATTAAAGGTGAAAAATGGCAAAATAAACCCGATTGCCAAAAATAACGCTGCCAGCACCATGTTTTTTACTGTTGTTTTGTTCATAAATATCCCCCTCGCGTTTTTTACAACATTACCCAGTATACAACATAAGGAAACATAAATCAATACTTTATTTTGAATTCGGCTTACTTTGCCGTTAATTCAAAATCCAGTGTACCACGCTCTGTGCCATTGACTATAAGTGTAATGGAATGGGTGCCCGGATAGTGCTTGCGTGTGCTTAAATCCGCGAACGAATGGCTTTTTGTGTAGGATTTTTTCTGGTCGTGCTTTAGCGATACTTCTGATATCTGAAAGATTTTCCCGCTTGTTTTGCCACCGGACTTTACATAATTTATGGCATATTCCAGCCTGGCTTTTGTGGCTGTTTTTGCTGAGATTGTAAAGGAAAAAGTGATACTTTCGCCGATAAAAACAGATGCGGCACCCAAAGCAAAGCCACTAACATCCACCGCGGCTGTATTATCATATCCGAAAATAGCCAACACATCACGGTTGCCTTTTTTAAGAAGCGTCCTGCAAGCATGTTTTACAATCCAGTCTGTATGCTCATTTTTGCCGTGCCACTCTTTGGCCAGCTGCGCAACCAAATCCGGGTGGGTTTTGGATATGTCATTAAGGTTATTGGCGACACTTTTGCGCACATATAGGTCGGGGTCGGTTTTTAACTGCTCCAGTATGGGCAAAATAGGTGCCGGGTCTTTTTTGAATTTAGGCAAAGCCTGGGCCCAGGGAAGGGAAGGGCGGCAACCCTCGCTGGCCAATCTACGCACATGTTCGCATTCGTGCTTGGACCATGCGTACATTTGGGCCATCATGCGTTCTTCGTGGTTGATGATAAATGGCCTTACGGCAAATTCGGCGGAAGAGTGCCGGGTGTATCGTTCCAAGGCGGCTATGGATATATCCCAGTCTGCTTCATTTTGACCAAAGACCTCGACAAAATCAGGGAAAAACATAGCGAAGCCGTCAGTGAGCCAGCTGCCGTAGTTGGCTATTACTTTATCAATAATACTGATGGCTTCGCTATAATTCGGCGGCAGATATTTTCCTAAATTTATGGTTATTTGTCGTCCTCTGGCTTTTAGCTCCAGACCGTCCCAGGTTTCATCCATTATGGATTTTACGAAATCATCTGCTTTAAACGGGTTATGGACTGCCTTGATATCCAGGGCAAGCTTGTTGAGATATTCTTGACTGTACATATTTTTTAATAAGTCCGGCATGTGTTAAGTTCCTCTCTTGTTAATGTAGTATAATCGCATTATACCACACCATTTGTACCCTAACAATATATTGACAAAAGCAATTAAGACGGCTAAAATTGGAGTATAATCCCATGTTAAAGGAGTGAAATACATGGAACATACCTACAGGAATTTTAGAATCATTGTGGCTAACGATTATGACGGCCTTAGCGATGTGGCGGCGAGTGTTATTGCCGCCCAAATAAGCACAAAACCCGACAGTGTGCTGGGTCTGGCTACGGGGTCTACGCCCATAGGCACTTACGAGCGCCTGATGGCTATGCACAAAGCAGACGGACTGGATTTTTCACAAGTAACCAGCTTTAATTTGGATGAATATTACCCCATACGCCGTAACGATCCCCAAAGTTATAACTACTTTATGGGCCACAGGTTGTTTGACCATGTTAATATCAATCCGGCCAACACATATGTGCCTAATGGTGAGGTTGCCGACCCGGAAGAAGAATGTGTCCGATATGAGGAGAAAATAGGCCCCGGCGGGTTGGATTTGCAATTGTTGGGTATTGGCATGAACGGCCACATCGGCTTTAACGAGCCTGCTGACCATTTTCCGGCGGCCACGCACCTTACGCCGCTGCATCCCGCCACCATTACGTCTAATTCTCCGTATTTTGATAATCCTGATGACATACCAAAGCACGCCATAACCATGGGCATTGGCACTATTTTTCGGGCAAAGCATATATTGTGGCTGATAAGCGGTGCCGCCAAGGCGGATATAGCCAGGCAGGTTGTTTTTGGCCCAATCACGCCACAGGTGCCGGGGTCTGCGTTGCAGCTTCATCCGCGGGTTACGCTGATTATGGATGCCGCCGCCGCAAGCAAGATGGAGCGCATATAAAATGAATAACAACTCTTGTATTTACTGGTTTTCCGGCACAGGCAATTCGTTGTACGCCGCAAAGCGGCTGTCCGCGGAGCTTGGCAGCTTGCCGTTGACGCAGATTACCGATCAATCACCAACAGGCCATATAGGCGGCAAGGGTGCAATGGTTGGTTTTGTGTTTCCGTCTTATTATTGCAATATGCCCCGCGCCGTCCGCACTTTTGTGGAGCGGCTGGACATTGCGCCGGATACATATACCTTCGCCATTATCACCATGGGTGGACCGGGGCAGGGGAGTGTGGCCGCAATAAAAAAGGCCCTGGCAGCGCGGGGCCTGAAATTGCATTACGGCAGGGGCATACCCATGCCCGCCAACAATGTGTTGCTGTATAACCCTGCCGACCCAGCCAAGGGCGATAAAATGCTGGAAAAAACCAACCAACGCCTGGCCGGCTTTGCCGCGGATATAGCGGCAGGGCGGCAATTGGTGAAGTCTCTTCCAATTATTTTAAACGGCAATTATAAAAACGTGAAAACCCTGGATGTGCCGTTTGGGGCAGGGGATAGCTGCACAAGCTGCGGACTGTGCCAGCGCATATGTCCGGTTAATAACATACAAATTGTGGAGGGTAAGCCCAGGTGGCTTGGTCATTGCGAGCTATGTGTTGCTTGTATAAGCTGGTGTCCGGCAAAGGCTATCAATTATGGCGGCAAAACCCAAGCGCGGCGGCGGTATCGTCACCCGGAAATCACTGCCGAGGATTTGGGCAGATAAAAACCGACAGGCATCAGAAAAGAGGAATGAGCAGTGGTCAAAGAGGAATTTATCCGGGCACTGGAGGCAAATCGGCTTTTGGATATTCAAAGCATACCCAAAAGTGACCTACACAACCACGCGGGACGCGGCGGGCATGTTTCCTATGCTGAAAATATGCTGGGCGTTAAATTGCCACGACCAACCAAGCCATTTGGTTCTTTAGATGAAATGGATAAATGGTTTATTGACAACATAAAATGTCATTTCCCTACCAAAAACGGCTACATCATGAGGGTGGCCGCTGCTTTTGCCCAAGCAAAAGCGGATAATATATCTGTTTTGGCGATGACCTATGGGGCTAGTGAGGTTTGTGCCCTGGGCAATTTGGATATTTTTATTGCTGTTATGAATGGTCTGCATAGTGCCTTCGCACCGAAAACCACATTCTTGCCTGATTTGACTTTGTGCGCACCTGATGATTTGAACAAACTTGACGAGCTGTTTAGTGCAAATTGGTTTAGAGGTGTAGATATAAACAACTATCAAAACGCAATGTCTATGTGCGATATGAAAGCCATGAGCCGCAAAGCCAAAGAACATGCCGTGACTGTTAAAGCTCACGTTGGCGAATTTGACAGTGCGGACGATGTTATGCGCTGGGCTGAAGAGTTGGAGCTCGACCAAATTCAACATGGAATTGCCGCGACCGAATCTCCCCAGGTAATGAACTGGTTGGCAAAGCACAAGGTGCAATTAAATGTCTGCCCGACAAGCAATATATTGCTGGGGAATTCAAAATGCTATAAAACCCATCAAATAAGGGTTTTGTTTGATTACGGGATTCCTGTCACCATAAACACAGACGACTTGCTGATTTTTAACGCTACTGTTTTCCAGGAATATTTGAATTTGTATAATGCGGGGCTTATGACTGCCGATGAGCTAAACACAATTCGCGAAACAGGTTTATTATGTACGCAAGATGAAATGCGGCCACCTCTTGATTAGGTCGGCCGCAAACATGAAAGCATTAAATATTAGGTATTTGCCAGTCTATAGGCGTATCCCCTTGGGCGGCTAAAAATTCATTAGTCTGGGAAAAATGGCGACTGCCGAAAAATCTGCCGCCTGCTAATGGACTTGGGTGGGCGGCCATCAGCACCTTATGGTGCGGGTTGTTTATCAGTGCCGTTTTCTCTTGCGCCGCCTTGCCCCACAGCATAAATACCATGGGCCGTTGGCGCTGGTTTAGTCGGGTAATTATGGCATTGGTAAAATGCTCCCAACCTTGGCCTGCGTGGGATTTGGAGCGTCCTGCCTGTACCGTAAGCACGGTGTTAAGCAGCAGCACGCCCTGGGCCGCCCAGGGCATAAGGCAGCCATTGTTGGGGGGTGTGCAGCCCAAGTCGTTTTGTAGTTCTATAAACACATTACGCAAAGATGGTGGTATTTTGGCACCCGGGCCGACGGAAAAGGCCATGCCATGGGCTTCGCCGTGGTTTATATATGGGTCTTGACCCAAAATTACCACCTTTACGTCATCATAAGAAGTGTGGCGCAGTGCGCTAAAAATCTCGCCCATAGGCGGGTATATGGTCTTTGTGGAGTATTCGCCCTTTAAAAACTGGCGCAGGGCCAGATAATATGGCTTTTGCTGCTCTTCATTAGCAAAGGCGTCCCAATCGTTATCCAATTTTATCATGTCAGCAACACCTCGAATTCAAATTCGTGGGCCACAGGTATGCCCTCATAGCCCGTTAGCGGTATTTGCGGCTTTAATTTGCGGGATTCTTCCAACGCATTGATATGTACAGCTCTAAGGGAAAAGCCCAAACGCTGGTAAAAATGGCAATGATACATAACCTGTTTCGCACAATTTGCTTCGCAAATTACGCTTGGAAAAATTGACTCAACAAGGGTTATGCACTATTGCCAAGTCGAAATGCAGCCGCATTGTCATTGGTTGTTATAAGCCAAACCCGTCCGCATCCAAGGTTTTTGGCTTTTTCAACAATAGCCTTAACCAGCGCGCCACCTATGCCTTGTTTTTCTTGCAGACTTTGCAAAGCAGTGATTTCGCAATCGTTATCAGCAAGGTAGTATAGTGCATAACCAAGGACTACCCCGTCTTTATACACCACAAACCCGGCGTGTTGGCGCGTGTCATGTAAAATACCACGCGTAACCAAAAAGGGGCCGGCCCAATTTTCGGCTATTAGATTATCTATTAAGGGTCTGTTGGCTTGGGTTATTGGTTCAATATTGATCATAATCACCCCCTATCAGTAGGACAGCTACATCATTAACATTTGTGCCTGTAGGCCCGGTTATAATCAGCCCGTCCACAACGGTCAGGGCATTGTAGGAGTTGTTGTTGGCCAAAACCGCGTCAATATCCAGTCCGGCCATCTTTAATTTAGCGGCGGTGTGGCCGTCTACCATGCCGCCTGCGGCATCTGTGGGGCCGTCGGTGCCGTCAGAACCCAAAGAGAACAGCAGGGTGTTATTAAGGCCCGCAATGCCCCTGGCAGCGGCCAGAGCCAGCTCTTGATTGCGGCCGCCCTTGCCGTTGCCCTTCACGTTAACCACGGTTTCGCCGCCGCAAATTATGGCGCAGGGGGCTTTGAAGGTTGATGTGTTGTTTTGGATATCCATGGCTATACTGGCCAGGAATTTGCCGGCGTGGCCGGCTTCGCAGTTTAGCATGGTGGTGAGGATATGTGGTGTGTAGCCCAGCTGGTTGGCGGCTTTGGCGGCGGATTCGCATAACAACCGCACAGAGCCGGTTATCACTGTCTTTACATTGTCCGCGGTTTTAGGGGTTTCTTGTGTCAAGTAACTCTCCATAGTAGAATTGAGCTGTATATTGTATTTTTCTACAACTTTATGAGCATCAACGGCAGTAGAAGCATCAGGAGCGGCGGGACCGGAGGCTATTGAATCCAATCTATCACCCAGCACATCAGAAAGTACAATGGCGAAAACCTTGGCGGGGGCGGCCATGGCGGCAAAACGCCCGGCCTTTACCGCCGAAAGGCGCTTGCGCAACATATTTATCTCCACAATATCCGCGCCGCTTGCAAGGAGCTTGCTGGACAGGGCTTTAAGGTCATCAAGGGTAATGCCGGGCAGAGGAAGCTCAAACAAGGCCGAACCACCACCGGATATAAAAAATAGCAGTTCATCATTGTGGCCAAGGGTCCGCGCCATAGCCACGGCTTTTTCGGTAGCTTTTATAGCGTTGCTGTCAATAATAGGGTGGGCAGCTTCGTAAATATCTATGCCGGGTATATTGCCTCTGGAATGGCCGTATTTAGTGATAACAATACCTCGCGCAAGTCTGTCCCCTAAAAAATCCGTCGCCGCTTTGGTCATGGCCCAGGCGGCTTTGCCAATGGCCAAAATATATACGTGGCCGGTGAAGTTATGCCCGGCCAAAGCCCGCTGCACGGCTGGTTGGGGCATGTTTTCGTCAAGAATATTTTTTATCATTATATGGGCGTGCTGCCGCATTTTTTCCGACATTTTTCCCCTCCTGCCGCATTTTTTTAAATTATATCACGCCGGGTCTTGCGATTTCAAGGGAAATCTGTTACATTTAATAGGGGCTAACTTCAAGCCTCATTCGCCCATCTTTTCGGCTTCTTTTCCATTGGATCTGCGTCAACAGAACCCGCACGCACCTATAGATGCGCACGGAACCTGTTTCCTTGACCAACGAAAAAGTGCTCGAAAATCCGGGTAAAGCAGGCTTGAAGTTAGCCCCTGTGGCGCGTTTTTGAATTTAATACAAAGGGGAGGATTATATGGCGATTATTATGGATGGCAAAGCCCTGGCTGGACAGCTAAAAGCCAAGGTAAAGGCAAAAATTGAGCAAAGCGGCCTTAAACCTGGGCTTGCTGTTGTGGTGGTAGGAGACAACCCGGCATCGCTGGTATATGTAAAAAATAAGAAAAGGGACTGTGCCGAGTGCGGCATACACAGCGAGGAATTTGCCCTGGCGGCAGATGTGGGTGAGGACAAACTGCTGGCCTTGGTGGAAGAGCTTAACAACCGGGCAGACATACATGGTATATTGGTGCAGTTTCCGTTACCGGCAGGATACAGCGAAGATAAGGTGATACAAGCCATCTGTCCCAATAAAGACGTGGACGCTTTTCACGCGCTTAATACAGGTAAAATTATGTCGGGCAATTACACATTTTTGCCTTGCACACCGGCGGGCGTGATGATGCTTCTGGATAATTACGGCATAGACCCGGCAGGCAAGCATTGTGTGGTGGTTGGCCGCTCCAACACAGTGGGCAAGCCCCAAGCAATGCTTCTGCTGCACCGCGACGCCACCGTCACCATCTGCCACAGCCGTACACAGGATTTGGGCGCCATGACTCGCCAAGCGGATATATTAGTGTCGGCGGTGGGCCGCGTTGGGCTTATCACCGCGGATATGGTAAAACCCGGTGCGGTGGTGATTGATGTGGCCATAAACCGGGGCGAAGACGGCAAGCTGCGGGGAGATGTGGATTTTGCCGCCGTGGAGCCTATCGCATCCCACATAACCCCTGTGCCCGGCGGTGTTGGGCCAATGACCAGGGCCGTTTTGATGGAAAATACTTTACGAGCAGCTATGGGAGGACAATATGGAATATAAATCTGACATACAAATAGCCCAAGAGGCCACCATGCGCCACATACGCGACATTGCTGCGGTAGCGGGCATTGATGAAAAATATCTGGAGCAATACGGCAATTACAAAGCCAAAATTGATTATAAGTATCTGACAGATAATAGGGACAAACCTAATGGCAAGCTGGTGTTGGTGACGGCCATAAGTCCCACACCGGCAGGGGAGGGGAAGAGCACCACTACGGTGGGGTTGGCCGATGCCCTGCGGGCTATTGGCAAAAATTCTGTGGTGGCCCTGCGGGAGCCGTCTCTTGGCCCGGTTTTTGGTGTAAAAGGCGGCGCAACCGGCGGCGGATATGCCCAAGTGGTGCCCATGGAGGACATAAACCTGCACTTTACCGGGGATTTTCACGCCATTGGGGCGGCTAACAACCTTTTGGCGGCCATGCTGGATAATCACATACACCAAGGCAACACATTAGGCATAGACAGCCGCAAAATTACCTGGAAGCGGGCTGTGGATATGAACGACCGCCAGCTGCGCTTTATTGTCAGTGGTCTTAATGGCAAGACCAACGGCGTACCTCGCGAAGACGGCTTTGATATAGTTGTGGCCAGTGAGGTTATGGCAGTGCTGTGCCTTTCGGCGGATATCACCGACCTTAAAGCCCGCCTGGGCCGTATGATTGTGGGGTATACCTTTGATGATAAGCCCGTGACGGCGGCGGATCTAAAAGCCCATGGCGCCATGGCGGCGCTACTTAAAGATGCCCTAAAACCCAACCTGGTGCAGACTCTGGAAGGCACTCCTGCCCTTATCCATGGTGGCCCCTTTGCCAATATAGCCCACGGTTGTAATTCTGTAACCGCCACAAAAATGGCTCTAAAACTGGGCGATTACGCCATTACTGAGGCCGGTTTTGGCGCGGACCTTGGCGCGGAAAAATTTATAGACATAAAGTGCCGTGTGGCGGAATTATCCCCCGATGCGGTGGTCATCGTGGCCACTGTGCGGGCACTAAAACACCATGGTGGCGCAAAAAAAGAAGACCTTAACACACCCAACATGGTGGCGCTAGAAAAAGGCCTGCCCAACCTGTTGCGCCATGTGGAAAATATCACCCAAGTCTTTGGTTTGCCTGCCGTTGTGGCCATAAACCGCTTCCCCACAGACACTACGGAAGAGCTGGCCCTTGTGGAGGAAAAATGCCGCCAGCTTGGCGTAAATGTGGCCCTGTCAGAAGTATGGGGCAAGGGCGGCAAGGGCGGCGAAGCTCTGGCCAAAGAAGTTGTACGCCTGTGCGAAACCAAAAGCTCCATGGCATATGCTTACGATGCCGACGCAACCATCGAAACCAAGCTAAACGCCATTGTGCAGAAAATCTATCGCGGTGCCGAGGTTGCTTTGACCCCCGAGGCCAAACGTCAATCCCGCCGACTTACAGCCCTGGGCTTTGGCGTCTTGCCCATATGTATGGCCAAAACCCAGTACAGTTTTAGCGATGACGCCAACCTGCGTTGCGCCCCCGAAGGCTTTACCGTAACTGTGCGCAACCTAAAGGTATCTGCCGGGGCGGGCTTTATCGTGGCCATTACCGGCGACATTATGACCATGCCGGGCCTTCCCAAAGTACCCAGCAGTGAGAAAATCGACGTGGACAGCACAGGGCGTATTTCTGGGTTGTTCTAGATGACACAAACAAAATAAGGGCGACCTATGGTCGCCCTTTTACACACCGCTTAAAGCATATATAACTGTCGATAATATTTATTCGGCACAGACAACGCCGGGTACACAGTTTATGGTCATGGCTAATATCTGAGCGGTTTGGTCTTTTGTATTCCGCATATGTCCGAAATTAGGGGGTGATAGTGCAACAAGCCCATATTTTTCTCTGGCATATTCAGCAAATATATCACGTTCGGCTATAAATTGCGATATAGCGTCGTAGTCGTCAAATAACACTGATAAATATTCGTCGGAGAAATATTCTAAACGCGTTGAAACTTCCAATCTGCCAAATTCCAGTTTATAAATAATTTCTACTATATGGGTATGCGTATAAATACGCTCC
>WQVZ01000024.1 GCA_009785595.1 Defluviitaleaceae bacterium
CCGATAAAGGCATTAACGCAACCGAAGGTAACAATATCTTCCCATCAGGCAATGCATTGAAATATCTTGCAGAATTTTTTCCGCCGCCGGGTAAAGTGGATTTGTCTGCTCCATGCGGCTCTGCGCCCTATACTTCGCGGCTTGATGAGGTGGACTGTATAAGCATAAATCCTGACGGAGGCGTTTACGTGTGTTCGGAAATCGGCAATATTTATAACGACGATATTTTGTACATAATTGACGGGTATGACCCGTGTAAAATCCCTATTTTGCGGGCGGTGCTGGATGGTGGCGTGGCTGAGCTTTCGCGCTATGCCGAATCTAAAGGCATTGCCGTAGATGTGGGCGATTGTCGTTCTGTATGCGGAGCGTGTCGCAAAATTAGGGCGGCTATTACCGAAAGCTATAGGGAGGAGGGGTGATTTATGCGGACAAAAGAGCAATATTATGACCTGGTGCTTGAAAACAGAAGGTTGGCCGCTGACCCGAAGATTACAAAGTGTGTCTGTCCAAATACTCTGTGTGATTGGCACGGCAAGTGCATGGAGTGCGTCGCGCTGCACAGGCACCACAACGACCATATACCCGTGTGCTTGCAGCCCATAATTAACGAGAAAATAAGCGCGCTGGCCAATGCCGTGGAGATGTTTACGGATAACAAGCCGCCAACGCCCATAGAATATAGACATTATGTGAGAGAACGCGATAAGAAATGAGGTGGCAAAGAGTAATGGACAAGCTGATTATAACGGCGGCCATATGCGGGGCCGAAGTAACCAAAGAACATAACCCGGCGGTACCGTATACTGTGGAGGAAATTGGGCGCGAGGCCCTGGCGGCCTATAATGCCGGGGCCAGCATAATACATCTGCATGTGCGGGAGGATGACGGCACGCCCGCCCAGTGCAAACAGCGTTTTGCCGCGTGTATTGCCGAAATTAAACGGCTTTGCCCGGATGTTATTATACAGCCGTCTACCGGGGGTGCTGTGGGTATGAGCAATGCGGAGCGTATGCAACCGCTGGAGCTTAAACCCGAAATGGCTACGCTGGACTGCGGTACGGTAAACTTCGGTGGGGATGAGATTTTTGTAAATACAGAAAATACCATAAAAGAATTTGGTACGCGTATGATAGAGCTTGGGGTAAAGCCCGAGGTAGAGGTCTTTGACAAAGGCATGATAGACACTGCCATACGCCTGGAGCGTCAAGGATTTATCAAGGCACCCATGCATTTTAATTTTGTGATGGGCGTGACAGGGGGCATAGCCGCCAGTGTGCGGGATTTTGCTTATATGGTGGATAGCATCCCTGCCGGATCCACATACACCGCTACAGGTATTGGCCGCCATGAATTTACCATGGCGGCCCTGGCCATAATAGCCGGGGGCCATGTGCGGGTGGGTTTTGAGGATAATGTATACTTGTCCCGGGGTGTGCTGGCAAAGTCTAATGGGGAGCTGGTGGAGAAAGTGGTGCGTCTGGCTGGAGAGTTTGGCCGGCAAATAGCTACACCGGCGGAAGCCCGGGTTATATTGGGCTTGAACGATGATGCCGGTTTTAATCGGCAATACTTATAACACATGCGCATTAGGAGGAGTTACAATGGAGCTATGCAAGTACGGCACCAACAGGGTTATCGAGCCAATCGGGGTATTGCCACAGGCGGCGCAGAAAATTGATAACCACATGGAAATTTATCCCAACGAGATTTTAATTGACGTGACGGCTCTTAATGTTGATTCGGCATCTTTTGCCCAATTAAAGGGCGAAGCCGAAGGCGATGAGGGCAAAATTGCTACCAAAATTATGGAAATTGTGACCGACCGCGGCAAGATGCAAAACCCCGTAACCGGCAGCGGCGGCATGTTGATAGGTACCATTGCCAAAATCGGCACAAACCTGGCTGGGCGCGATCTTAAAGTAGGCGACAAGATAGCTACATTGGTGTCGCTGTCACTTACGCCGCTAAAAATTAACAAAATAAAGGCTTTGCACATGGATATTGACCGTGTGGATGTGGATGCCCAGGCTATTTTGTTTGAATCCGGCATATACGCCAAGCTGCCGGAAGATATGCCCGAAGCCCTGGCTCTGGCCGCCCTGGACGTGGCCGGTGCCCCTGCTCAAACAGCCAAGCTGGTAAAACCCGGCGATTCCGTTCTAATTCTGGGTGCCGGCGGCAAATCTGGCATGATGTGCTGTTACGAAGCAACAAAGCGCGTTGGACCCACAGGCAATGTGGTGGGTGTGGTACGTAATGAAGCCGACCGGGAAAAGCTATTGACCAACGGTCTGTGCCACAGTGCCATCGTGTCTGATGTTACAACGCCACTGGATATGCTAAATGAAGTTTTGGCTGCTAATGGCGGGCGCGAATTTGACATAAGTATAAACTGCGTTAATGTACCCAACAGCGAAATGGCCAGTGTTTTGCCCGTGCGGGACGGAGGCACTGTATACTTTTTCTCTATGGCTGTCAGCTTTACCAAAGCGGCCCTGGGGGCCGAAGGCGTTGGCAAGGACGTAAATATGATAATTGGCAATGGATATTCCAAGGGTCACGCGGAAATAACCCTGGCACAACTGCGTGAAAACCCAGCCCTGCGGAAGATTTTTGAGGAGAGATATGTCTAAAAACCTTTTTGACCAAGCGGATTTTTTTGAGCAATATATGGAGCTGCGCCACAAAGCCAGCAGCTATAATAATCTGGTGGAGCAACCCAATATGAAAGCCTTGCTGCCAGACCTTATGGGCATGACCATATTGGATATGGGCTGTGGTTTTGGTGGTGCCTGCACAGACTTTATAAACAGGGGTGCATCCCGGGTTGTGGCCATTGATGTTTCCGAAAAGATGCTGGCCACTGCCAGAGAAACCAACGGCCACGCGAATATAGAATATATGCGCCTGGGCATGGAGCAAATTGATGATATATGGGAGAAATTTGACCTGGTATACAGCTCTATGGCCATGCATTATATTGCGGACTTTGGCCGGGTGGCGGCAAATGTGTATGACCTGCTGGGAGACTGTGGCATTTTTCAGTTTTCTCAGGAGCATCCCATGGTGACAGCGCCACATGATGGCTCTGAGTGGATCAGGGACGAAAAAGGTAAAAAAGTAGCCGCCCCTGTTTCGGATTATCTGGAAAATGGTAAGCGGCATGCCGAATGGCTTGGAGAGGATGTGGTGAAATATCATCGCAGCATCTCCGAAATCATTAACACTCTCATAAGCAGCGGCTTTACAATTGCCAATATTGTGGAACCGAAGCCCACGGCCGAAGCCTTAAAAACCG
The DNA here is from genome assembly GCA_009785595.1 of Defluviitaleaceae bacterium. Lineage (GTDB taxonomy): Bacteria > Bacillota > Clostridia > Lachnospirales > WRAX01 > WQVZ01. Next base: position 3,302 of record WQVZ01000024.1, read on the forward strand.
CGCATCATTTGCGTGATGAGATACACAGGCCCACGGCGTTGATTGTAAAGGCGTTAAAGGGGTATTAGGATGGCTTTGGGCGGAGATCCCGGGTCGAGCCCGGGATGACATTACGGAACCCGACATGACGTTGTAGGGGCGACCGCCCTTGGTCGTTCGGAATATCGCGAGCGGGATGACCACGCCTCTACAAAAAACACCGTCATCCCAGGCTTAACTCGGGACATCCTATGATGTAGGGGCGGTATATTGCCGCCCAGATAGTAGCAAGGAGGTTAACAATGAGAAACACAATTTTTAAAGACATTCCCGCCGAAAATTGGAGTGACTGGCGGTGGCATTTGCGCAATAGGATAGAGAAGTTGGAAGATTTAAAAAAGTTGGTGGCCATAGACCCGGCGGAAGAAGCAGGCATTGCCAAATGCTTGGAAGAATTTCGCATGGCCATCACGCCGTACTATTTGTCGCTTATTGACCTGGGCAACCCCCACGACCCTATACGCAAGCAATGTGTGCCATCGGTATACGAAACCCATGTGTCTGGGGAGGATATGTCCGACCCGTTGCACGAGGACACGGATTCGCCGGTGCCGGGGTTGACTCACCGTTATCCTGACAGAGTGCTGCTGTTGGTGACAGATCAATGCGCAATGTATTGCCGTCATTGTACCAGGCGGCGCAGTGTTGGGGAAACCGATGCGCCAATGCCCGCAGAGCAGATTTATGCTGCCATTGATTATATAGCATCAAAACCGCAAATACGTGACGTGCTGATATCTGGCGGGGATGCGTTGCTGCTTAGTGATGAAAAGCTGGAAGACATGATAAAACGTCTGCGGGCTATACCTCATGTGGAAATTATCCGTTTTGGCAGCCGTTTGCCCGTGGTTTTGCCCCAGCGCATTACCGATGATTTGTGCAATATACTAAAAAAGTACCATCCCATATGGGTTAACACACATTTTAACCACCCGGACGAAATTACCGAGGATTCTAAAGCCGCCTGCGAGCGGCTGGCCAATGCCGGTGTGCCATTGGGTAACCAAAGTGTGCTGCTGGCGGGCATAAACGACTGTGTGCATGTTATGAAAGATCTGGTGCAGCAACTGACAAAAATACGTGTGCGGCCATATTATATCTATCAATGTGACCTTTCTCTTGGCTTGTCCCATTTCCGTACGCCGGTGTCTAAAGGTATCGAAATTATCGAGGCCATACGAGGCCATACATCTGGCTTTTCGGTGCCCACCTTTGTGGTGGACGCCCCCGGCGGCGGCGGCAAAATACCCGTAATGCCTAACTATGTGGTGTCCTACGGCACCCACAAGGTTATTTTGCGTAATTACGAAGGGGTAATTACGACTTACACCGAGCCTGCCACATACGACCACACTTGCCAATGTGACGTATGCAGTGGCCAAAAGGGCGCGAAGTATGAGGGCATTGCGGCACTGATGAACAACCAGCAGCTGGCTCTGGAACCGGCAGATTTGGCCCGGCGTGGACGCAGTAAATAGAGATGCATGCCATGTTTTGTAAAGGAGGAGCGAACATGAAATATGAGTTTATGACTATCTATTACTATGTGTACCCCGACAACAAGATGGTGGTCAAAGATAACAAATACTATCAGATAGAAGGCGATCCAGCTTTCTTGGTAAGGAAGCTGGATGAATTTGGTTTATTAGGTTGGGAGGTAGTGGGTACTACAAACGGCCTCTCTGCCATACTTTTACAACGCAAATTATAAGGGTGGGCGACCACAGGTCGTCCCTACGATATACATTATGTCATCCCGGACTCGATCCGGGGTCTCCAAAAGGAGGACTATCGTTTTGACCTCGAAATTAAACCTAAACCAAGACCACGTGTCCCAAGCCAGAAAATACGCCAAAAATGTGGCTGACCACACCCAAAATTTCATCAACCAGCACACTACTGTGGCCACAGAGCGTGCAATATGCCGCCTTTTGGGTATAAACGGTGTGGACGAGCTTGATGTGCCCCTGCCAAATGTGGTGGTGCAGCATTTGGTGCAACATGGCTTGCTGGCCAGTGGTGCGGCACTTATGCTGGGCAATGCCATGCTTGCCACGGGCCTGTCTCCCCAAGAAATTGCGGAGAAAATAAGCTGTGATGAACTTGATTTGACAGCTATTCCTATGGCTGACGTGGCTGCTATTGCTGATATAATCAACCAAACGGCGGCAATATCCGTAGACAAAATCTATCAAAATCGCTGTCACCGCAATGCTATGCTGGAAAAATACGGTGATAAAACCGAGCCCTATTTATACGTCATTGTGGCCACGGGTAATATCCACGAAGATATAACCCAGGCCGTGGCCTGTGTGGCCCAGGGGGCGGACATCATCGCTGTCATACGCACCACCGGCCAAAGCCTGTTGGATTATGTACCATACGGTGCCACAACCGAGGGCTTTGGCGGCACATACGCTACCCAGGAGAATTTCCGACTAATGCGGGCGGCCCTGGATGCGGCGGGGGATAAGGCAGGGCGATATATACGTCTGTGCAACTATGCCAGCGGCCTGTGTATGCCGGAAATTGCCGCCATGGGGGCGGTGGAGCGGCTGGATGTGATGCTTAATGATGCGCTTTATGGCATACTTTTCCGAGATATCAATATGAAGCGTACCATCGTAGACCAATATTTCAGCCGTGTTATCAATGGCTTTGCGGGCATCATCATCAACACTGGCGAGGATAATTACCTAACCACGGCGGACGCGGTGGAGGAAGCCCACACAGTGCTTACCAGCCAGTTTTTAAACGAGCAATTTGCCCTGGCGGCCGGTCTGCCGCCTGAACAAATGGGCCTTGGCCATGCCTTTGAAATTGCGCCCGACGTAAAAAACGGCTTTTTATATGAGGTGGCCCAGGCACAAATGGCCCGTGAGATTTTTCCGCAGGCACCTCTAAAGTATATGCCACCAACTAAATTTATGACAGGTGATATCTTTAAGGGGGCTGTGCAAAACGCCCTGTTTAATGCTGTTAGCATCATGACCGGCCAAAAAATACATCTGCTGGGTATGCTGACAGAGGCCATACACACGCCGTTTATGAGCGACCGCGCCCAGGCCATTGACAGTGCACGTTATATTTTTAACACCATGGCAGACCTGGCCGACGAAATAGAATTTAAAGACGGCGGCATCATACAAAGCCGCGTGGCGGATGTGCTGGCCAAGGCTTGTGATCTGCTGGCCCAAATAGATAAAAACAATCTGTTTGCCACGCTGGAGCAAGGCATATTCGCCGGCATAAAGCGGGGACGCGACGCAGGCAAGGGTCTGGATGGTGTTGTGCCAAAGGCCCCGGGCTACTTTAACCCCTTTATCTCTATGATGCTGGAAGGCGGTGCGCATAATGATTGATTATAACAACATTCGTCCATACGGTGACACCGCGGGCGATGGCAAGGTGCAGCTCTCCTTTACCTTGCCCGTGCCAAACGATAACAAAGGCCGTGAGACCGCCAAAACTCTGGCCAAAAAAATGGGCCTGACAGACCTTAACGTGGCACACAGCGGCACGCTGGACGCCGGCTTCACATTCTATGTAGTTTACGGCAGCGTGACCCACAGCGTGGATTATGCCGCTATACAGGTACAGGCCGCAACCGGCGACATCATGGATATGGACGGCATAAATACCTATATACGTGAACACATCCGCCGTAAGGTGGTCATCGTGGGTGCCTCCACCGGCACAGATGCTCACACCGTGGGCATTGACGCCATAATGAATATGAAGGGCTTTGCTGGTCACTATGGTCTGGAACGCTATGAAATGATAGAGGCCCACAACTTGGGCAGCCAAGTAACCAATGACGACTTTATCGCCAAAGCCAAAGAGCTTAACGCCGATGTGTTGCTGGTAAGCCAAACTGTCACACAAAAAGACATACACATCACCAACCTTACTGAGCTTGTAGAGCTGCTGGAAGCCGACGGCCTGCGCCACAAGGTAATACTAATATGCGGCGGCCCCCGCATTGGAGCAGAACTGGCCAAAGAGCTGGGCTACGATGCCGGCTTTGGGCAGGGCAGCTTTTCCGAAGACGTGGCCAGCTTTGCCGTGCAAGAAATGGTGCGGCGCAATATGTAGGGGCGGCATTTACCGCCAACTCGTAGGGGCGACCGTCCTTGGTTGCCCGATTTGTAGGGATAGCCCCGTCCACATCATGGACAATGTAATGCTGCCCTAATTGACAAATAAGAAGTGGAGGGAAATCATGAAGCTAAAAGACAAAGTGGCAATTGTGACAGGCGCGGCGGCGGGCATAGGTCGCTGTGCGGCGGAGTTATTTGCGGCGGAAGGCGCGGCGGTTGTGGCCTGCGATATCGCTGAAATACCTTATGAGGTAGCTGGCGTGGAAAGCTATAAGTTGGATGTGGCCGACGTGGCCGCTTGCCGGGTGTTTTTTGACTGGGCAATTGAAAAATATGGCAAGGTTGATATTTTGGTTAACAACGCGGGTATTACTAGGGACGCCATGACGGCCAAGATGACGGACGAGCAGTGGGATGTGGTGATGGCGGTTAATTTGCGCGGGGTTTTTAATCTGGTGCGGTTGATTGGTCCGGCCATGGAGCGGGCAGGCAGCGGCAGCATCGTCAACATATCCTCGGTAGTGGGGGAATTTGGCAACATTGGCCAGGCCAACTATGCGGCCACAAAGGCTGCCATATATGGTGTGACCAAGACCTGGGCTAAGGAATTTGCCCGCAAGGGCGCGGCGGTGCGGGTTAATTCTGTGTCGCCGGGATATACCATGACGGATATTTTAAAGACTGTGCCCCAGGAGTTGTTGGACAAGTTTGCTAAGCAAACCATGTTGGGGCGGCTGGGCCAGCCGGAAGAAATAGCCCGGGCCATATTGTTTTTGGCCGGGGATGATGCGTCGTATATCACCGGGCATAATTTAAGCGTTAATGGTGGTATGCGGCTGTGATGCCGTATATTGTCCTAATTGCCGGCATACCCGCGTCCGGCAAAACCACATATGGGCGGCATATTGCTGAGTATGATGAAGGCAGGGATCCCTTTTGTGGCAGAAAGTAATTTTACCCCTACCTCTGCCGAGGTGCTGTTGCCTTTGGCGGAAAAACACAGTTATCGAGCACTTACCGTGCTGTTTGATGCAGATATAGAAGTGTTGCACAGGCGTTTTTGTCAGCGGGATGTGACAGACGAACGCCACCCCGGTTTGGCAACAAAAAGTGGTGATTTTCTTGATTTTTGTGCCTTTTCTGATGTCGCGCTGCCCTGTAGGGATTTCTGTATTGGTGATAAAATAGTGGTGGACATCACGGGTTTTGCCTTGGTGGATTATACTCAGGTTGATACTCGGATTTTGGATTTTGTAGGAGGAAAAGTATGATAGGACTAACCATAGACCAAATAACTGTTGGGCAAAGTGCGTCCTTTGCTAAAACAATTACGGAGACGGATGTGTATATGTTTGCGGGTATAAGCGGCGACCTTAACCCCGCACATGTAAACGAAGAATACGCCAAAAACACCATATTTAAGGGACGCATAGCCCATGGGATGTTGGGGGCCAGCCTTATATCCACCGTGCTGGCTATGCAACTGCCCGGCCCGGGCACCATATACCTCAAGCAGGATTTAAAATTTTTGGCCCCGGTGCGCTTTAATGACACCATTACAGCTACCTGTACGGTGAAGGAAAAAGTGGCCGAGAAAAACCGGGTTGTGTTGGAATGCACCGTGACAAACCAAGATGGCGTGGCTGTTATCAACGGCGAAGCCATGGTTATGGCACCGAAATAGAGCGGTACCTATTTTTGATATGATAGGGATATCTTATGGAATGGCTTATTGCTACGCATATCATTTTCAGCGTATGACATAAAAGTAATTGACGCGACGATAAAATATGGCTACGAATTGCCGGAGGCCTTTAGTCGGGCATTTAACTTTGGCTGTTTTTGCCGTGGAGTGGCAAGATGACGAAGACGACAGCAACCTACATGACACATGGTGCAGAATTTATGCCGAATGGTTTCCTGCTGTGAATTACGAACACGCCGATTGCGATTTTGGCCTGGAGATGTACCTTGGTGATGAGCAGTCCGGATACGGTGTTGAGGTTTGGATTCCTGTGACCAAAAAGTGATATCAAAAAACCGCCAAGCATGGGCCTGGCGGTTTTTGTGTGAATATCTTATTGTTTAATTATTCGGTAATTGCGGTAACAACGCCGGAGCCAACGGTTCTGCCGCCTTCGCGGATAGCGAAGCGCAGTTCTTGCTCGATAGCGATAGGGGTGATGAGTTCTACGGACAATTCGATATTGTCGCCAGGTTTGCACATGTCAACGCCGTCAGGCAGGGTGATAACGCCGGTAACGTCGGTGGTGCGGAAGTAGAACTGTGGACGATAGTTGTTGAAGAAGGGGCTGTGACGGCCGCCGTCTTCTTTGGTCAGTACGTAAACTTGGCCTTTAAACTTGGTGTGGCCTTTGATGGTGCCGGGCTTTGCAAGAACTTGACCTCTTTCGATGTCGGTTCTTTGTACGCCGCGCATCAAAACGCCTACGTTATCGCCGGATTGGGCATGGTCAAGAAGTTTTCTGAACATTTCGATACCGGTAACAACAACTTGGCGCTTTTCTTCGGTAAGACCAACTATTTCAACAGAATCTTGTACTTTAAGGATACCACGCTCTACACGGCCGGTAGAAACTGTACCACGGCCTGTGATTGTGAAAACGTCCTCGATAGGCATAAGGAAAGGCTTATCGTCTTCGCGCGGAGGCTCTGTGATATAGGTGTCAACATGCTCAAAAAGCTCAACAATCTTGTCGCCCCATTCGCCTTCGGGGTTGTTAAGGGCTTGCAGAGCAGAGCCTTTGATGATTGGAGTGTCATCGCCGGGGAAGTCTTGTTTGTCAAGAGCTTCGCGGATTTCCATTTCAACAAGCTCGATAAGGTCTTCGTCGGCTACGTCGCACTTGTTCATGAAAACAACAATCTTCGGCACGCCTACCTGGCGGGCCAAAAGGATGTGCTCATTAGTTTGAGCCATAACACCGTCAGTAGCGGCAACCACAAGGATTGCGCCGTCCATTTGGGCAGCACCGGTTATCATGTTTTTAACATAGTCGGCGTGGCCTGGGCAGTCAACGTGGGCATAGTGACGGTTTTGGGTTTCGTATTCGATATGTGTAGAAGAAATGGTTATGCCTCTGGCCTTTTCTTCCGGTGCTTTGTCGATTTTGTCAAAGTCAACGATTTCGCCTGTGCCAAATCTCTGGTTAAGAGTTTTGGAGATAGCGGCTGTCAGGGTAGTTTTACCATGGTCAACGTGGCCGATAGTGCCGATGTTGACGTGGGGCTTGTTTCTTTCAAATTTTGCCTTTGCCATTGCTTTCTTTCCTCCTCAAATAAACTTTTCTCAAGATAATATAATCATTATAGTAACTTATCCAACATTTTGCAAGCACAATTTTTGCAAGCTTTAGTTCTTGGATGCTGCTTTTTCCATTATGCTTTTTGGCACTTGTTCATAATGGTGTACTTCCATGGCGTATACGCCACGGCCTTGGGTCATGGAACGCAGACGTGTGGAATATCCAAACATCTCTGCCAGAGGCACATAGGCGTGTATAACCATGGCGCCGCTGCGGCTTTCGTTGGCTTCTATGCGGCCGCGGCGGGAGTTAAGGTCGCCTATAACATCGCCCATATACTCTTCTGCCACGGTAACGTCCACCTTCATAATGGGCTCCAGCAGCACCGCATCGCCTTTGCGCATGGCTTCTTTAAATGCCATAGACCCGGCTATTTTAAAGGCTATTTCGGATGAATCCACTTCGTGGAAGCTTCCGTCATATAGGGTGGCCTTTACACCCAGCACGGGATAGCCGCCAATTACGCCGCTTTGCATGGCTTCTTTGACGCCGGCCTCAATGGGGGCAATATACTCTCTTGGAATAGTACCGCCTACAATTTTGTTTTCAAATATGAAGGCGTTTTCCGGGTCGTTGGCGTCGGTGGGCTCAAACTTTATCTTACAATGGCCATATTGCCCTTTGCCGCCGGATTGTTTTACATATTTACCTTCTACATCTACGGCCTTGCGGAAAGACTCGCGGTAAGCCACCTGAGGATTACCCACATTGGCTTCTACTTTAAATTCACGCAACAGCCGTTCTACAATAACCTCCAGATGAAGCTCGCCCATACCAGCAATAATGGTCTGGCCGGTTTCCTGGTCGGTATATGTCTTAAAGGTTGGGTCTTCTTCTGCCAGTTTGCCCAGGGCAATACCCATTTTATCCCGGCCGGCCTTGGTTTTAGGCTCTATGGCTACGTGAATAACAGGCTCGGGGAAGTTCATAGACTCCAACACAACGGGTTTATCTTCTATACACAGGGTATCACCGGTTGTGGTGCCTTTTAGCCCCACGGCGGCACATATGTCTCCCGCAAACACTTTTTGCACTTCTTGTCTATGGTTGGAGTGCATTAGGTATATGCGGCTTACACGCTCTTTCTTGTCCTTGGTGGCATTGTAAACATGGTTGCCGGACTCGAAAGTACCACTGTATACCCGGAAAAATGCCAGTTTGCCAAAATCGTCATTAACAATTTTAAAAGCCAGGGCAGAGAAGGGCTCGTCATCAGATGGATTACGCTCTACTTCGTTGTCATTGTCGGGGTTTATGCCCTTTATGGCCTCGATGTCGGTAGGTGCGGGCATATACGCCACAACGCCGTCCAACAGTTTTTGCACGCCTTTTTTCCTGTATGCGCTGCCACAAAACACAGGGATAATGGTTGTTTGGATACACGCCTTGCGCAGGGTGGCTTTAAGCTCGCTTACGCTAGGCTCTTCCCCGGCAAAATACTTCTCCATCAGGGCGTCATCCGTTTCGCATATGGCCTCTACCATAACAGACCTGGCCGTTGCTGCGGCTTCTTGCATATCGGCGGGAATATCCATTTCTGTTACTTCTTCGCCCATATCGCCGCTGAAAGTATAGGCTTTCATCAACATTAGGTCGATAATGCCTATAAATGTGTCTTCGGCACCGATAGGTAGTTGCACAGGCACGGGATTGGCTGCCAGACGGTCTTTTATCATCTGAACCACATTGGCAAAATCTGCCCCCATAATATCCATTTTGTTAACATAGGCTATGCGAGGCACCTTGTATTTATCGGCTTGGCGCCATACCGTCTCAGACTGTGGCTCTACGCCGCCTTTAGCGCAAAACACGCTTACGGCGCCATCCAGTACACGCAGACTGCGCTCCACTTCCACCGTAAAGTCCACGTGGCCCGGCGTATCAATGATGTTGATACGGTTATCCAGCCAAAAAGTGGTGGTGGCGGCAGAATTTATGGTAATACCACGCTCCTGCTCTTGGTCCATAGAGTCCATGACGGCTGTACCCTCGTGGGTGTCGCCCATTTTATAGGTCTTGCCGGTATAATAAAGTATTCTTTCTGTAAGAGTGGTCTTACCCGCATCGATGTGTGCCATAATACCGATGTTGCGTGTCCTCTCCAGCGGGTATTCTCTCTTTGCCACAAAATCACTCCGTTCACTTCAACGTCATGCCAGACTTGATCCGGCATCTTATACGAGATTGCGGGGCAAACCCGCAATGACGATACTATTATTTGGGCGAACCGTATTCGCCCTTGCTGCATTTGCTACCACTTTAAATCTCTCAATTAAGGCATCAAATGAACCGCTTTACGGCGCAAAGGGAATGTCCGCCAGATATGGCACAGTCCATAGTCCCTATCATTCGATCACCGCATTATGCCACAAGGTAATCTACCACTTATAATGGGAGAAAGCTCTGTTGGCATCTGCCATCTTATGCATTTCTTCTTTACGGCGCACCGCACCGCCTGCGCTGTTAGTGGCGTCTAAAATCTCGTTAGCCAGGCGCTCTTCCATGGTTTTTTCACCACGACGACGGCTGTACTGCACAAGCCAGCGCAGACCCAGGGCCTGGCGTCTGTCCGGGCGTATTTCCATGGGCACTTGGTATGTTGCACCGCCAACACGGCGGGCTTTTACTTCAAGAGCCGGCATAATATTGCCCAAAGCCTCTTCAAAGGCTTCAAGTGCAGGTGTACCTTTGCGTTCTTCTACCTTGGCAAAAGCTCTGTACACTATGCCTTGGGCCACACCTCTTTTGCCATCCAGCATGATGGTGTTTATAAGCTTTGTCACCACCTTGCTGCTGTACAGCGGGTCGGCCAAAACCTCTCTTTTCGGAACATGTCCTTTTCTTGGCACTTCTCTTCCCTCCTTACTTACGTAGGTACTCAAACCTTGCTTGCAGATGTCATCCGCAATTAGGTCTGTGGTGCCGTGGTACTAGAGACTGGGGTGTGCGCTCCCACTCTCTAGTACCAAGGCATTTTGTTAACTACGTTGGTTGTCGTAAATTACTTCTTAGGCCGTTTTGCGCCATATTTGCTGCGGGCCTGTTTGCGGTTGGCAACACCGGCGGTATCCAGCGTGCCGCGCAAGATGTGATAACGCACACCGGGTAAATCGCGTACACGGCCGCCGCGTATAAGCACAACGCTGTGTTCTTGCAGGTTGTGGCCTTCGCCGGGGATATAAGCCGTCACTTCCATGCCGTTAGACAAACGAACCCTGGCAATTTTGCGCAAAGCCGAATTAGGCTTTTTGGGCTTATCGGTTCTAACACTGGTGCAAACGCCGCGCTTAAATGGGCTGGATGCATCATGGCGACGCTTTTTTAATGTGTTAAGGTTTTTTTGCAACGCCGGTGACGTAGATTTGCGTATTTTGCTGCCCCTGCCTTTTCTTACCAATTGATTGTATGTTGGCAATGTCATTCCTCCTTTCCGCATTTATCGTTAAAACATACCATGGCATTATACCATCAAAAATATACACTGTCAAGACAATTTTGTGCATAATTTGGCTATTCGTATCCATTATGAAATATCTTATTCGTGTGTGGCAATTGGTCGCCTACAGGTGCGCAATAAGTGTCCTTACATTTATGGAAGGTGTGGCAGATACCCTAATTAACAGCAGAGCTATTGATTGGAGACATCCCGGTGCGTCCCGCTTCTTTGCCGATTGGTTTGATGTTATGCATTCTGCCCCAGACTTTAATGAAGATGACTGGTTTATGAATGTTTTTCATGCCATGGCGCAGGATGGTAGGCTTGTTGTGTTTCCGCAAGCATTTGGATATGAGATAGTTTTTGTAAATGGATTTGTGCCTGGCTTGGTGGAAGCCTTTGAAGAGTATGATTTCATTACTATCTCGGACATAAATCGTTTGCATAACATGCTTGCCACTGATGGCCGGCCTCATTTGATGGTGAACTACAGCCCTTACTGGGCTGCGATGTACAACATTCGGTCTTTTATTGATATTGAAGAATATGGCTGGGTGGATTTTAATAATGATGATTTTATACAGTTAATTGAAGAGACCGTTGCTGTTTCAAGCGCAGAAAGGAATAGGTTTTTTGGCGCGCCTTTTTTCACGGGAGCCCACATTTTTATGGCCTTTCATCGCGGGTTGGAGGATAATCTTTCCGAGCTTGCGGGAACCATTTTTGATTACTATCTCCTCCATTCATTCAGAAGATTCCAAACGCCTCCGCTACCTATACGACTATCAACCCGGCGACCATGCAGTTATTATTGACGATAATCAAGATATACTGATAAATTACCATGCCCCAGCTTTTGCCCTAAACGCAAACGCCACCACGGCCCAGCAAGCCGTGGCATGGGATTTTATGCGGTTTATACAAAGCCCGGACAATGTTGGCATGAGTGCGTTTTATAACTACCATATGTATGCCCAGCCCGTCTACAAGCCTCTCTTTCTTCATATGGTAGAGGTTAGCATTCCAAATCAAATAAGGCGCTTTGCAGATGCGGATCGCTTGGGCCTTTCTATGGACTTAACAATGCCAGACCCCCGAGCATACTACACAGAACGCATAATAAACATCCTATACCACACCGCTAACCTACCCATGCGCCATGCATACCCCATACCACAAACCATTACCAATATACTACAAGATGTATTGAGGGATTTTCAAGACGGCTTAATTACAGCAGAAGCAGCAGCAGAATATCTGCAAAACAGGGTTGGGTTGGTGTTGATGGAGATGGAGTGAATACATAAGGAGGAGTTTGATAACTATGTACAAGAAGATAATTTGTGGGATGATTTCGGTTGTTGTTTTGTTATTTGTTTTAGCCGGGTGCGCCGATTCTTATGAGGCATATGATGGCCATGAGGAGTATGTATCGGTTTTTGCGGAAATGGGTTTGAGTGTGCCAAAAAGTCAAATTACTGAAACCGTTATGTTTGTGCCTGTGGTTGCGGGCGAGGTGTCTATGGAAGTGATGTTTGTTAGGGCATCTGACGGCGACATACGTGTGGCTTTAAACACTTGCGAAAACTGTCATGCATCCGGCAGGGGTTATTATGTGCAGGATGGGGATGTTGTTGTTTGTCAGCAGTGTGACATGAGTTTTGACATTGACTATATCGGCTTAAATTATGGCGGGTGTCAGCCGATTCCCATTGCGCATTCGGTTGAAAGTGATTATGTAGTTATAGCCTATGACGCGCTTTTGGAAAATGCCCGTTGGTTTGACGTGAATTAATGAAAATTTTGCTTGACAGGGGCGGATATGTGTACTATAATGAATCGTTGTAAAGAACAGCCCACTTAATCCGTTAGCCCCGGATTAATATATAGGGTGTGTTAAGATTAGGAAAGTCACACCCGTATGAGGAGAGAATGCAATGAGAAGCACAACTATCACAAAGCCCGCCGATGTGGAAAGAAAGTGGTATGTGGTGGATGCCGAAGGCCATACATTGGGTCGTTTGGCGTCGGAAATTGCCAAGATTTTGCGCGGCAAGCACAAGCCTATTTATCAGCCACATGTGGACACGGGCGACAATGTTATTGTTATTAATGCCGAAAAGGTTGTCCTGACGGGCAATAAGGTGGATCAAAAGCAGTATTTCCGTCATACCGGCTGGGTGGGCGGCGACAAGCTTATCCCATACAAAGTTATGATGGCCAAAAAGCCGTGTCACGCCGTGTCTCACGCGGTTAAAGGCATGTTGCCTAAAAATGTTATGGGCAGACGTATGTTTAAAAAGCTGCATGTGTATGCCGGGCCGGAACATGTACACCAGGCCCAAAAACCTGAAGCTTTAGAGATTAAATACTAGGAGGGAAGATTATGGCTCAAGCACGCTATTACGGCACAGGAAGGCGCAAATCTTCCGTAGCCAGAGTGTATATAATGCCGGGTAACGGCAAAATAACTATAAACAAAAGGGATATGGACGACTATTTTGGTCTGGAAACCCTTAAAATCATTGTGAAGCAACCTCTGGAACTTACAGGCATGACCGCCAAGTTTGACGTGTCTGTTAATGTCCACGGCGGCGGCTATACCGGCCAGGCCGGTGCCATTCGCCACGGCATCACCCGCGCTTTGTGCGAAGCTGATGCGGACTTCCGTCCGGCCCTTAAAAAAGCCGGCTATCTTACACGCGATCCACGTATGAAAGAGCGGAAGAAGTACGGTCTTAAAGGTGCTAGACGCGCTCCACAGTTCTCCAAGAGATAAATTATTGCAAACAAAAGGCATCCCATTTGGGGGATGCCTTTTTGAATGTTATTTTTCCGGATGTCCGGAAATTTCATCATTGAGAACTCAATTGAAGTAACCACGTAGCTATTTGTTCGCTTGCAACAACAAATATAATTATTAGAATGAACGAGTAAATAAGATTTGCCAATATGCTAGCTCCCAGACTCATCCAAAAACTCTTCCTCGTTACAGACTTTTGTAAGTCGTTTCTGTGATTACTTCTGATTTGTTCATAGTTTTGGTTTGCAGAAATAGCAAAGTTGGTCAATGAAAGTTCACTTAGCAGTGTATCGATAATAACCTGTTTAGTTTCTTCCGATGGGCTGGTATGTCTGCCTATTGTGCTATAGTAGCTTTCTAAAAAGCTCCGAATAATAAAATCTTTTTCTGTAGCCGAAATAAGTCCACCGGAGTAGCAGGCGCAAAATTCGCTTATCCTATCATATGTAGATTTGTCCACTAAAAACCAACCCTCCTACCGTTCCGGCGATAAAAAGATTCGTTCCTGTCCCACTTTTTTAATAATAATTCCAAGGAGATAAAATTTTGTTCCGCAGAGAGATAGTCGTCAAGTTCGTCGAGCACACTCATGCCAAAAGGCCTATATGGAGCTTCTTTCATATCTTTTATGATCATTTTCTGGAAAATGCGATATAGGCGCATCATATCATGACCCAAAACCATTCTTATATAGGCTTCATCATACAAACCTTCGTTAATCCCTACGGCCAATTCATCAAAATGGATTATGAGCAACCTTATTTCGTATAGGTAGTCATCAATGTCTGTGCTCCATAGGCCGATAACTTTGGTACGTAGCTCTTTCACTTCTTCTTGGGTAAATTTCAAAATTTTGTTGCGACTGTACACTCTTGCATACCAAAGGATGAATATTGATAAAAACGTAATAACATAAACCACAAGAAGTGATGTTGCGACAGTAAGTACATCAAATATGGACATAAAAAGCCTCCAAGTAATCAAATATAGCTAACTAGTATCAATCAAGTGCTCTAACAAAACAGATACATATTAAATATTATGCAACTTTAATTTTTTTCGGACTCAAACACCCCCCTTTTTTTCGTTATGTTTGCTAGATTTTAACACATTAGATAAACTTGCGCAATAGCTATTTTTCAATGTCATTATCAAAATAGCACTGACGTTAGTGCTAAAACACCGGTCCACCGGTGATAAATGCACCCATGATGAATATTAATCCGGCTAGGCAAGCCAGCGGTACAATTATGCACCGCCATGGTCTGCCTTGTGTGGTAAAGTGCGCCAAGAATATGAAGAACACGGCGCAGGCGGTGACGTACCTGCCGCCGCTTAAAAGCCAGGATGGTGCGAAGGACACAAGGATATACCCCAGGGCGAAGGTGATGTAGGTTAGGTTTAGCTTTTTGATGTGGGCGTAGGCCAGCATGGCTATTGCAAAGGCAAAGGCCAGGATGTTTGGGATGAATGTGGCGTTTATTAGGGCTTGATTTGTGGAGGTGGCGATGTTTTGGAATTGGGCTAGTATGGTGGTGCCAAAATACTGGGTGTGGTTGTGCCAGTGGGTTGACTGATAGTACATAAAACGCAGTGGGTCGCCGGAGACATGCCAATTAATAAGCAGATATGCACTGCTTCCGGCGAACATTAGCAAAATCCACGCAGCTTTTTTAGATGGCCTGTAGTGAGTGATAAATTCTACAAAAGCGACAACAATAAGTATGATGCCAACCATACGCGTGAAAGACGCAAGGGCCCCGGCAAGCCCTGCCAGTAGCCATTTGTGGGTGCGTATGTAATATAGGGTCATTGTGGTTGTGAGCAAAAATAAACTTTCTGTATATGGTGCGCCGAAGAAGAATGCATGGGGCGCTATGGAAATAAGTGTAACGGCCCACCATGCGGTTTTTTCGTTAAAATCCAGGCGCACAAGACGGTATAGGTATACCATGGCGGCGCATTAGCTGGCAAATGACACAATACATGCAGATGTAAGGTGGTTGCCTGTTGCAAAAGTTGCCAGCCTAATCAGATAAGGATACAGCGGAAAAAACACCAACAGTATGTTGCGGCCGTCTTCCTGCCAACTATAACCTATTTCGGCAATGGTAAGATAATGCGGGGCATCCCATCTGTTGAAGCTTTGAAAAAGGTCGGCCAGGGTTGTGCCATCTGCGGCCAAAAGCAAAAACCAGTCCAAAACCAGCGTGGCAAGGCGCACCAAAAGCCCGAACAGCACTATTTTGACATATATGTGTATGGAGTTTTCCGCAATAAAGTTATGCGTCGAATGGTTTGGCCTGCCCAAGGATTGGCGGCAGATGCTAATGGCAGACACGAAAAAAACGCCCCAGAAAATAACTGAGGCGGCTATTACGAAGAAAATACCGAAGTTAATCATGTGGATTGTGTCCCCTGTTTTTTATCCCCTGCAAAATCATATTGCCCTGCATCAGCCCAACGCCCATCAGGCGCATACCCGCTGTGGGTGCGCCAACAAGGTCGTTTTTGTTGATATATGCGGTTATTTTGGTGCCAATGATGGAGAGAGCGAGCCGGTACAGGGGTTGCATGGACGCTTCGTTGGTCAGTTCTTCTACCTCCATAATATCAGCCAAAATGGAGAACGTGCCGGTTTGCTCTTCCAGGTTAAGAAAATATCCTTCGAAAATGGACAGTAGATCTTCGTTAGCCAACCGCTGACGCAGGTCTATTTCTTGTTGGATGGCTATATTTTGTAGGAATTCCTCAGCTTCGTCATCTCCAAGGCGTGCGCGGGACATAAGGTCTTTTTGCTCGGCTTCTTCTTTGGCGCGGGATTTTATAATGGCATCGTCAGTTTCTTTTATGACAGGTAGTATCACAGTAGCAGAAGCCATCAACATGGCAACATTAACTTTTTGTATGCTTTTTTCAAAATTAGTGACGGCATTATAGTCACTTAACCTGCGGTAGCCATCCATAACTTCCATGGTGTTGTTTAGTCGGAATTCGAAGGCATTAAAGGAGCATAAATCTTCCACAAAGCAGTATGTTAGCTGGTCGTGGCCGGTGTCTACATATGTGTGGGCCACAAGGTTATCCCTATGGCCCTGGGCAAAGACGCCCCAGTCCGAAACCACGTGTTTTTCCACACGCTTGCCTTCTTTATTTGTACGCATATGGCGGTATCCGTGAACCCACACGCCAAAACCGCTGCCCAAAAACTTGTAGCGGTCAAAAAATGTGCGGCCTTTTTTGTCTTGATCGCGCTCGTAAGAAAAATCCGGCTCAAAGGAAGCAAGACGCAGTATTTTGTTAAGCTTGCGCTTGTCGTTAACGACGCCTTCAAAGGCTATGGATTTATAGAAATCATTTATGTGCAATGGTATCAACTCCGTTCATATACGGCACAAGTATTTTAGGGATGGCCACACTGCCGTCTTGTTGCTGAAAGTTTTCTAAAATAGCGGCAGTAGTGCGACCAACGGCCAGGCCGGAGCCGTTTAGTGTGTGGACAAATGCGGCCTTGTCGCCCACATCGTCTTTGTAGCGTATGCCGGCGCGACGGGCTTGAAAGTCCTGGAAATTAGAGCAGGAAGAAATCTCCACATAGGCATTATAGCTGGGCATCCATACCTCAAGGTCATATGCTTTGGCGGCACAAAAGCCAATATCTCCGGCGCACAACCTAACCACCCGGTATGGCAAGCCCAATTGTTTTAAAATTTCCTCGGCATTGGTGACGAGATTCTCCAGTTCTGTATGACTGTCCTCTGGTTTGGTAAATTTTACCATTTCTACTTTGTTAAATTGATGTTGGCGTATAAGTCCGCGGGTATCGCGCCCGGCGCTGCCGGCTTCGGCCCTAAAATTTGCGGAATATGCCGTGTAATTTATGGGTAGCTGGCCACCGTCCAGTATGCTTTCGCGGTGCATATTGGTGACGGTTACCTCTGCTGTGGGAATAAGAAAATACTCGCTGTCCTCCAGCTTAAACATATCTTCTTCAAACTTAGGCAGCTGGCCCGTGCCCTGCATAGAGCGGCGATGGGCGATAAATGGCGGAAAAACCTCGGTATATCCGTGTTTTTCGGTATGAACATCCAGCATAAAGTTTATCAGTGCCCGCTCTAGCCGTGCGCCCAGACCTTTGTAGAATGTAAAGCGGCTGCCGGTGACTTTGCCACCGGTTTCAAAGTCCAGTATGCCCAAATTTACGCCAACATCCCAGTGGGGTAGGGGTTCAAAGTCAAATATTTTTGGCTCCAGATGACGGCGCACCTCTATATTGTCGTCAGAATCCGCACCGTTGGGTGTATCGGTATGGGGCAAATTTGGTATGGTCAGCAAAAAGTCTTCCAGTCCGGTTTCCACGGTTTTCAGCTTTTCGTCCAGGTCCTTTATTTGGTCTGACAGCACCTTCATTTCTTCAAAAATACCGCTAACATCCACGCCTTGTTTTTTCAGCACAGGCACCTGCTTGGATGTGGCATTTTGGCGGGCTTTAAGCTCCTCTACCTGGGTTATAAGCGTGCGCCGCTCCGCATCCATAGCCAAAAACGGTGTCAAATCCAAATTTTTGCCCCGGCGGGCCAGGGCGGCCACGGCCCCATCAAAATCATTGCGCAAAATCTTTATATCAAGCATATTTGTCCTCCTGTTGAAAAATTCCTGTGCCCATTACGGCATTTGAAATACTGTACCACATCTGCAATAATTTTGCAACAAAAAACCGCTTTGCATTGGGATTTTTTTCTGATATAATGAAAACGGCAACAAATAATTAATCATGACAGAAGGGTGACGCCAAAACATGGACTGGGACAGGATTTTGCTTCCGTACAAACAGGCAGCGGATGAATTGACGGCTAAGTTTAACAATATATCACTGCAATTTAACAAGCTAGAGCATACATCGCCTATTTTTCACGTAGAGGCACGGATAAAGACGGTGCCATCTATTTTAACAAAAGCCCAGCGCAAAAAGATACCTATGGATGAAATAGAGGGTCTGCAAATGCCGGACATTGCCGGCGTGCGCATTATTTGCCGTTTTGTGGACGATATTGGCTTTGTGGTAGACACCATAAAAAGCCGGGAAGACATGAAGGTTTTAGAAGACAGGGACTATGTAACCATGATGAAACCCAGCGGCTATCGTGGACGGCATCTTATTGTTGTTTATCCTGTCATTACCGCCTTTGGCAAAAAAGATGTGCTGTGCGAAATACAAATCCGCACCCTGGCCATGAATATGTGGGCGGTGACGGAGCATTCCCTGCGCTACAAATACGACGGCATGATACCGGAGGAAATACACCGCCGCCTTATACGCACAGCGGACGCGGCATATATGCTGGATACCGACACAAACATCATACGCGAGGACATTCTGGAAGCCGAAAGAAGCAACGAAAGCCGCGAGGAAATTGTCTTTTACATCACAAAATCCATACAAGACCTATATGAAGTGGCCGACGCTGCCGAAGTAGAGGAGCTTTACAAAAAGTTTGTGGCCATAATGGACACAAAAGACGATGAAAGCTTGGCCGGGTTTTACAACGAAATGCAGGCCATTGCCCAGGCGTATAAAATTAGATAAGGGGTAGCGCCGCGCCGCTTACCGCCGCACTCCGCAAATGAGGAAAATATACGTGATGAAACGACTTTCGATAACATCTATTTTATTATTGACATTGCTAGTTATTGCAAGTTGCGGGCGGTCTTGTGATAGTCTTGATGCAGATGCCCAACACAACCATGAACAACCAGCCAACCAACCAACGGCTTCACAGATACTTGACAGGCTTGAGTTTTTCTCTCTGGAAGAGTTTTTGTATGCTTATAGAGCAGTAAGAGGTGGTAGTGCAGAAGGAGAATTGGCAAGAGTGGCGAAGTCTGTAGATTTTGCATCACTGGAGGAATTGCACCTAATAACAGGAATTCCTGAATCTTATCATCTTACTTCTATACTGATATTCGATGAACTTATAAGTATCCGTTTTCTTCCAGAAGAATATTTGGTTTCAGACGAGACAATTCATGGGTCGAGGTTTAGCTGGCCATATTTCCATTTTCAATATAATCGTTGGACATGGGAACTTTTGGAATCATGGGGTGTCGAGGACCCATTAGACGGCATAATGCGGTCGGATGGAGTCCGCGGTTTTGCCGATGGAGATCACCTTATTAATGGGAGGTATTTCCATGAACGGGGAACGATCCACTGGGCGCAGGATAGCAAGCGTTTTTCCCTGCGCCTCCCCAACCCTCCCCGCGACTCCCGCGACTCCTCCGCCCTCGGTGCCGGCATAATAGGTTTTGAAGGTAACACCGTCCACGACCTACTGCCCTTTACAGAGCTAACCACCATAAATCTGCTGGATGATGCTTTGGTTGCGGAATTGATCGGCGAAACATATCAGCTTAATATTGATTTAGGCTACGCATCCGGTAGCCGTGGCAACTTGGCAGCCTTCCACGATGCACTACCAATAGGAATACCCGCAAATGCCTCCATACACAACTTCATAACAACGAATCACAGCGAATTTCCTATTGAGAGACCTTTTATTGAGTGTTACACTTTCCTGGGCTGGTACCTTGATGCTGATTTTGCAACACCGCTATCGAGAATAGTATCCTTCATGCCACCCCACGACACTACCCTCTACGCCCGCTGGCGGCCTAACCAGCCATAATTTTTGCTATAGAAAGGGGCACTTATGAGAAATATTACTGTAATTGGTTTTGGTAGCTGGGGCATTGCCCTGGCTTGTTTGCTTGCAAAAAACGGTCATGCCGTCACCCTGTGGGAGGACAATGCCGCCCTGGCTCAAATGTTGGAGCAAGACCGGGAAAATAAGAAATTTTTGCCCGGGGTGGTTATTCCTGATAGCATAAAAATAACCCATGATGCGATGGTAGCCGCTAAAAATGCAGAAATGTTTGTGTTTGTTGTTACCAGCCGTGCCGTCGAGAAAGCCGCCGAGGTACTTGCACCGTATTTTAAAGGCGGGCAAATTTTGGTAAGTGCGTCCAAGGGGCTTATTGAGGACCGACAAATACGCATATGCCAATACTTAGAAGAAATCGCGCCAAGCTGTACCGTGGCCTGCCTTACAGGTCCCAGCCACGCCGAAGAAGTGGGCCGACACATGCCCACGGCGGTTGTGGCCGCCAGTCATTGCGAAAAAACCGCCGAAGCTGTGCAGGATGCCTTTAGCGGCAACGATTTCCGTGTGTATACCACGACGGATGTGGTCGGGGCAGAGCTTGGCGGTGCCATTAAAAACGTGATAGCTCTGGCGGCGGGCATTGCTGATGGCTTGGGCTTTGGCGACAACACCAAGGCTGCCCTGATGACCCGTGGCTCGGCGGAAATAACCCGCCTGGGTGTGGCCATGGGTGCCGATGCCCACACTTTTGCCGGGCTTTCCGGCATTGGTGATCTTATTGTAACCTGCACCAGCCGTCATTCGCGCAACTGGCGAGGGGGCAACTTGCTGGCCACAGGCAAGTCCATGGCCGACGTGCAAAAAGAAGTGGGCATGGTGGTGGAAGGGATGCACACAGCCAAAGCCGCCCTTGCTCTGGCGCGTAAATATAGTGTGGACATGCCCATTGTGGAAGAAATAAATAAAATACTCTTTGAGGGCAAAGACCCTAAAAAAGCCGTGGGCGACCTGATGCTGCGGGACAAAAAGGACGAACATGTATGAAGATAAACAATGTAACCCTAGAAGCCGTGGGCGTAAAACTTGAACAATTTCCCACAACAGGCCTGCCCGAGGTGGCCTTTGTGGGTCGCTCCAATGTTGGCAAATCATCACTGATAAACGCCCTGATGGGCCGCAAATCTTTGGCCCGCGTAAGCGGCAGCCCCGGCAAAACCCGCACCATAAACTTTTACAATATCGAGGATACCCTATACTTTGTAGACTTGCCCGGCTATGGCTACGCCAAAGCACCAAAGCACGAAAAAGAAAAATGGGGCAAGATGATAGAGGGGTATCTGCAAAAGCGGGAGCAGCTGCGGGCCATAATCCTACTCATCGACATCCGCCACCCACCATCGCCCCTAGATATGCAAATGTACGAATGGCTGGCATATTATGGCTTTAAAATGGTGTTTGTGCTGACCAAAATGGACAAGCTAAAGCGATCCCAGGTGGACAAGCACGTGAAAATTGTGCGCACCGGCCTGGGTGTGGGTACCGACAGTGTGCTGATACCATTTTCCTCCGAGACAAAACAAGGGCGCGAGGAACTTTTGGACACTATTGAACGTTTAGTGCAGTAAGGAGGTGTGGGCATGAAGCGCCTGTTCATAGTAGTTTTGGCACTATTTCTCCCCCTGCTTTTCGCTGGCTGTGGACAGCGTGAAAGCTCCGCCGATGATGGGCAGCCACAAGAAAGTCAAATAAGAGCCTCCGGAACCCAGAATACGCAAGAAAATCAAATAAGAGTTTCTGATCCTCCGGATACTCTTAGATTTACATCAATGAGAGAATTTTTAGAGAACCACAAAAAAGTTGCTGGCGACAGGGCTTTTGAAGAAATATCAGCCTTGGCAGAAAGCGTTAACTTTATGGGGTTGGAAAGGTTTTATCTGCCGGTAGGCATCCCGGAAGAATATCAATTGTATAGACTTGCGGTGGAGGAGGGAGTTGTAGCTCTTTGGTTTTTGCCGGAGGAGCATCTGGTTTCTGAGGGCACAATGCGTGTTGCAGACGCACGTCAACAACATTTTCTTTTTAGTTTTACCCGATGGGAAATAGATTCTCCGCGAGATATTAAGTTAGGACAACTCCGCATTACCGAAGATGACCTTGTCAATGGTGCCTATACCAGATTCCACTTCAATAACAATAACAGGCTCTGGTGGACATCCGAAACAGAGCACATAATGATGTACTTCCCCATGCCAACCTCTACCCCTCACGGCACATTCTCAATACCCGATGGCAATGACGGCTTTATGACCCTTAGCGTCGAAGACCTAGGGCGTTTCACCCAAACCTACACCCTAGACCTAACCAACCCCGCTGCTA
>WQVZ01000025.1 GCA_009785595.1 Defluviitaleaceae bacterium
GCAATTGCGGCATCAATATGGTCATAATAACGCCGTAAAACTGTATCTAAATCAAAAGCATGGGCGATAGCGGACCGCAGGCTGTGGTCGGCAAAAATAGTACGGTTAAAATTAAAGCCAAAGAAACTAAAGCTACCGCCAGAAATCTCGCCAACACGGTTTTTGCCTCGGGCTGCATAACGCCCCCAATCAGTGGGGCTTGTCATCAGCACATCAATAATGCCTTGCTCAAAAGCATGAATCTGCCCGCCGTCCATATCGCGCAAAATTATAGCCGTAATTCTGTCAATGTATGGTCTGCCCCCGGGAGCATCGTGGTTGGCTATCAATTCTAAGCGGTCGGCCGGCTCAAGGGAATGAAAACGAAAAGACCCATTGCCCATAGGGTGCATATTTCTGGCGGCGGCAAGGTTAGCCATAGACACCGGACGATAATACTCTGCCGAAATTATGGGGAAAGCCAGCATATATTTTGTGGCCCATGAAGGATTGCGTAGGGTAATTTGGAGAGTGCGGTTATCAATGACACTATGTGAAACAATATTAGCTACGTTTTGTTTGTAAACAGCCGTTTGAGGTGCAGAATTTTGCAAAACATCAATAGTAAAAGCAATATCTCGCGCAGTTATAGCCGTGCCGTCTTCCCAAAAAATATTATCCCGCAATGCTACGGCCAAGCTGCGTCCATCATGAGAAAATGTGATACTTTGTGTTATGGCGGGGTTTGGAATGGGTCGCATGTCAGCGTCAAAAACAACCAGTGGTTCAAAAATTAACCTTAAAACTGTATCCACCCAAGGGTCGCTGTTAAGCAATGGATTAAGTGTCCGCGGCAAAGACATGCCCACATTAATATGACCGCCATAACCGGCCACAATTGGTGTGATTATAGGATTTTCCTCACTTGGCACGTCTTCCGGCTGGGGCAGATTTATCTCCGCACCAAAATTAGGGCTGGGCTGGGCTATGGGGGCTGGCCCCATGCAGGCGGCCAGTAAAAACAATAATACAACTAACAATGCCATTAGTTTTCTCATATGCCCGCAGCCCTCCTTACCTTCTCATCTAATTCCGCTAAGCTACCGTTATTTTCTACAGTCACGTCAACATATCCGCGTAGCACATCATCCGCCATTTGGCTTTCTATGCGCCTTCTGGCATCCTCGCAGCTAATGTCATCTCGCGCCATAATTCGCTGCAAGCGCAGGTTTTTCTCGGCAAAAACCCCGATGACCACATCGCATATATCTTCCATGCCGGCTTCTATCAGTGCCGCGGCGTCAATAACAACCAACCCACAGTTGCCTTCAGTAATAATTCTTTCAGTTTCAACACGCACATATTTATGAACAATACCCGACAACACCGCCAATTTTGCTTTATCCGCAAAAACAATAGCCCCAAGCTTTTTGCGCGCTATTTGCCCGTCATCTCCCAGTATTTTTCGGCCGAAAGCCGCCAAAACTTCGTCATATGCAGGGCTATCCATCAAAATAACCCGGTGGGCAATGGTGTCGGTATCAATTATCAAAGCACCCCGGTGCGCCAATATTCGACAAACTTCGCCCTTCCCTGCCCCGCTGCCTCCTGTTACACCTATTATCCGCGCCCTACTTCGCATCATACCAACTCTTTCCAACATTTATATCAATAGCCAATGGTACCGACAGTTGCACGGCATTTTCCATTTCATCACGCAAAATAGCCCGCACTTGCTCTACTTCCGCCTCCTTGGCCTCTATTAGCAGCTCGTCATGCACTTGCAGTATCAATTTGCTTTCTAACCCTTCCCGTTTCAGTCGTCCATGCACCTTCACCATGGCAATTTTAATGATATCTGCCGCCGACCCTTGCACAGGCATATTCATGGCGGCCCGCTCACCAAAAGAACGGGTCACAAAAGCACTGTGGGCCAGCTCTGGCAAGTTGCGCCGCCGGTTAAAGATGGTTTGGGCATAACCTACTTCCTTGGCTGTTGCCACGGTCCAGTCCAAATAATGTTTAACTGTGGGATATTTGGCAAAATATCCTTCAATAAATCCATCAGCCTCACGCACACTCACTTTAATATCCTCTGCCAAACTAAAGGCCGAAATACCGTACACAATACCGAAATTAACCGCCTTGGCCATGCGGCGCATCTGATCCGTCACCTCATCAAAACCCACATGAAATACCTGGGCGGCGGTAATGCGATGGATGTCTTGATTTTCCCTAAAAGCTGTCAAAAACGTCTCGTCCTGGGACAGGTGCGCCAAAATGCGCAGCTCTATTTGGCTATAATCCGCGTCCACAAACACATATCCATCCCGCGGCACAAAGGCCCGGCGCAACTCCCGTCCAAGCTCCGTCCGCACCGGGATATTCTGCAAATTAGGGTCGTTGGATGACAGCCGCCCGGTAGACGTCAGTGCCTGGTTAAATGTGGTGTGTATGCGCCCGTCCGGCCCGATGGCCGCCGCCAGTCCGTCTACATATGTGGAGCGCAACTTGGTATAACTGCGGTATTCCAATATTTTGTGGGCTATCTCGTGGTTGGCGGCCAGTTTCTCCAACACCTCCATATTAGTAGAATAGCCCGTCTTAGTTTTCTTTACACTGGGTATGCCCAAATCTTCAAACAACACCTTGGCCAGTTGTTTTGTGGAGTTTATATTAAACTCACTGCCGGCCAGGGCATATATCTCCGTTGTCAGGCGGTTTATATGGCCGTCCAACATATCTCCATATTCGGCAATAAACTTTCCATCTACTTTTATGCCTAGTTGCTCCATATTTGTCAATACTGCCAGCAGCGGCATTTCTATTTCATAAAATAACCCGTCAAGCTGCTGTTCCTTCAACATTTCTGCCATAATGGGATACACCCTGGCAATTACGTCCGCTCGGGCCAAGGCGGCATCAGCAGTTTCTTGCAGTGTATCCACTTCCACGTACAGCAGACTTATTTGTGCCTCGGCCGCCGTGGGCATGTATATGCTTTCTTTTAGATATTCTAAAGACACATCATTTAAGCCGTCGCCGTCTTTTACATTGTTTAGCAAGTATCCTGCCAAAAGCAGGTCAAATGCCAGGTTTTTAATTGCTATACCCTGTTTAGCCAGCAAGTGTGCATCTTTTTTAGCATCAAAACCTATCTTGATGACATCGCCTTGGAAAAATGCCCCAATACAGCCCATGCTATCGGCATCCAGTGGCAAAAACACGCTTTCGCCGGAACACGCCACGGCCAGTCCAACAGGCGTGCCGCCCTCTAAAGCAAAATGGTACGCACAGGCCTGTCCCGCAGGAGTTTTAGCAGTAAATTCAGCAAATTCTGCCGCCGAAACAATCCTCCCCACGTTATGGCTCCCGGTTCCTGGCTCCCTATCCTTCTTTCTTGCCTTGCTATATTTTTTCAGCAAACTTCTAAGTTCCAGCCGTCTAAATTCCTCCAAGGACGCTTCATTTATGGTCTCACCCAGACGCAATTCATCAATACCAACCCCTGCGTCCTCGGTGGTTATAATTGTGGCCAACTCCTTAGAAAGCCGCGCCAAATCCGCGTGCTGCCGTAAACTATCCGACGCCCGCTTCGGCATAACATTATCCACATCAGCAATAGCGGCCTCAATGTTGCCATATTGCTGTATAATCTTTACGGCGGTTTTCTCGCCAATTTGGGGCACACCGGGTATATTGTCCGATGCGTCCCCCATCAATGCTTTAACATCTATATATTCCGTAGGCGTTACGCCGATTTTCTCCGCCACATCGGCGGCATAATAATCCTCGGTGGTGGTTTGTCCTCTGGATGTCTTGGGAATGCGGATTTTCACCGCACTTGTGGCCAATTGAAGTAAATCCCTGTCACCGGAAACAATGGTGGTGTGGTAACCCTCGGCTTCGGCCTGCCGTGCCAGCATCCCCATGATATCATCGGCCTCGTAGCCCTCCATCTGCACGGTGGGTATATTCATGGTGGCCAATAATTCTTTCAAGATGGGTATTTGCGCCACCAGCTCCTCTGGGAAAGGCTTGCGCGTGGCCTTGTATTCCGTATATTGTTTGTGTCGGAATGTTGGCGCAGGCAAATCAAAGGCCACAGCACCATACACGGGCCGCTCCTCTTCTATAAGCTTAAAATATATATTCAAAAAGCCCAAAATAGCCCCGGTGGGTATGCCATCCTTGGTAGAAAAAGCCGGCAGAGCGTAGTATGCCCGGTTTATCAGGCTAAGTCCATCCAGCAACATCAATTTTTTATCATTAGCATCCATAATAGTCCCCATTTCGTCATTTGTATAATAAGTATACTACATATGTGCCCTTGGTTCAATTAAAATTCTTCCAAACAATCCTCTGCGTCCACATCCACCAAAATAATGTCATCCCCCACCTGTTTTATTTTCTCCCACGGTATGCAATATTCCGATTCGCGCCCAAACACACCAAACACTTTGGCCGGGCCCGGTACTACCAAATTAATAATTTCGCCGTGTTTGTCGCAAATATCCAAATCCGTAACAAAACCAAAACGAGTACCGTCTTTTATGTTTATTATCTCCTTTTGCCGCAGATCGTATATCCTTACCATCAAAATCCCCCCGATATGTTTGTCAAATTCTATTCCCATGCCCTTGATTTTATTCGCCGCAAGTGGTATGCTATGGGTTGGGACATTTTTATACAGAAACGAGGGCCACATGAATTATATCATCATAGACTTGGAATATAACCAAAATTTTGACTTTAAAACCGGGGCAAAAGCACCGTCAAACCCGCTGCTGCCCTTGGAAATTATTCAAATTGGGGCGGTGAAGATGGATAGCCGCCACGAAATTATAGATAAATTTGGCACCACCGTGGCCCCGCGCCTGTATCGCGGCCTCAACCCATTTGTGGCCCGCGTCACGGGGCTTACAGGGGCGCAGTTACGTAAAAGTCCACCTTTTTATGCGGCATACAGGGGTCTTTTGCGCTTTATCGGCAACGAAGACGCACTGCTGTGCTTTTGGGGCAATGATGATGTGCGAGAGCTTTTTCGCAATATCCTATTTTATCGTCAAAACCCCCGCCGCCTGCCTCTGGGTTATATAAATATCCAACGCATGGCGGCACTGCATCTGGAATTACCGGCCAAACAGCAAATGGCCCTTGGCACCATGGTGGCAAATTTAGACATCGATACCCCCTTGCCTTTTCACAATGCCCCCAATGACGCATATTACACTGCCGAAATTTTTAAGCGCATATACAATGAAAAAAACCTGGGCATACAGTCCTTTGATTTAGAAAAATTAATACTCCATAACATGGAATTAAAAGCAAAAAGCGATTCGTGAGCAAAGAAAAGACACCGGTTAAAACAGGAGAACGACATATGATGACCCGACCCGAAATTAAAAAACGCAGCAAAGAGCTGTTTTCCATATCCATGCCCATGGTGGTGGAACACCTGGCCATATCCGTAATGGGAATGATATCCACCATGCTGGTGTCCTCTATAGGCGAACATGCCACATCAGCCCTCGGCATGGTAGACTCCATATCAAACCTGGTTATCGCCTTTTTTGCTGCCCTTACCACCGGCGGCACCATTGTTGTGGCCCAATATATAGGCCGCCAGGACTTACAAAGTGCCAAGCGGGCCGGTGGCCAGGCCATTGTTTTGTCCGCCCTGTTTTCTATTGCGGTGTTTCTCATCCTAATAATCTTCCCGAGCCAAATATTAAATGTGCTGTTTGGTGATGCCGAAGCAGATGTTATGGCCGCCGCCCTCACCTTCCTAATAGTCACCAGCTTTTCCTTCCCTGTTCTGGCTATTACACAAACCATTTTCGGCCTGCTGCGCGGCAGCGGCGACACCTTAACCCCCATGGTCATCTCTATTTTAATGAATGTGGCAAATCTTGCGCTGGGCTTCATCCTTATCGGCGGCCTTAACCTAGGCTTTATCACCATACCTGCCTTTGGGGTTATGGGCGCAGCCATAGCATTACTTGCAGCCCGCACGCTGGGTCTTGCCGCTGCCATATTCTTTATCGTCAAAAAAGCTAGGGGTGTGCGTCTTAACAAAATCCGCTTCTTTAAGCCGGATATGCCCATACAAAAAACCATCATGCGCCTGGGTGTGCCAACCAGTTTCGAATCCGGCCTTTTCCAAGCCGGCCGCCTTATCACAATTGTTTTTGTCGCTTCTCTATCCACCGCGGCCATGGCCGCTAACACCATTGCGGGCTCCATCATAAACTTCGTCAATGTGCCGGGCATGGCCCTTGCCACCGGCGTTATGATTCTAATCGGCCAGCGTGTGGGTCGCGGCGAAATTCATGATATCAAAAGAGCTACGTTATTTGCCACCGCCTTATCTTCGCTTATGTTTTTCGGCCTATGTCTTATTATGTTTTTCGTCCAAGGCCCCATTTTCGGCCTATTTAATCCATCTGACGAAGCCCTGGGCTACCTGCCCCTAATTTTCATCAGCTGCCTTATAGTCACACCTCTCATCTGGTCAACCTCCTTTGTCCTTCCGGCGGCCCTGCGCGCCACTGGCGATGTTATCTACCCCATGGTGGTCAGCATAATATCCATGCTGGCTCTGCGCGTGGCTTTCAGCTACATCTTCGCCATTTGGATGGACATGGGCATAATAGGCATTTGGCTGGCTATGTATCTGGATTGGGCCGCCCGAAGTCTCTTCTTTGTGCCGCGGCTGCTTAGCGGCAAATGGAAAGGCAAAGGCATTGCCAGCTAGCTATTTTACCCGTTTTTCCACTATTTTTCATTGACTTTGTCACAAATAAATGATAAAATACCCATGTTACGGCCAAAATTTGGTGTTTTTTCACAAATTTGGCCGATTTTCGCAGGGGGGATAAAAATGGACAAATACATTACCAGCATAACCCAGGCAATAGGCAAAACACCATTACTGCGGCTGGACAGGCTGGCAAAAATTATGGAGCTTGACGGCCATATTTACGCCAAGCTGGAGCAGCTTAACCCAACATATTCCAAAAAAGACCGCATAGCCCTGGGTATGATAGAAAATGCCGAGAAAAAAGGCCTGCTAAGGCCCGGCCAGCCCGTGCTGGAAATGACCAGCGGCAACACCGGCACCAGCATAGCCATGGTGTGTTCAGCAAAAGGTTATCCCTTTATCTGCGTAATTTCCAAAGGTAACTCTGTAGAACGTGTACGTATGATAAAAGCCCTGGGCGGCCAGGTTGTTCTTGTGGACCAATCCCCAACATCCCTGCCCGGCAAGGTTTCCGGCGACGATATGATTCTGGTGGAAGTCGAAGCCGAGCGCATTGTGGCCCAAACCGGCGCTTTTTTCTTTAACCAATTTTGCAATCACGATAATTCCGTATCCCACGAGCCTGCTGCCATGGAAATGTGGCAGCAATCCCAGGGAAAAATACAGGCTTTTGCCGACTTCATCGGCACCGGCGGCACTTTTATGGGTTATTCTCGCGGGCTTAAACACCACAACCCCAATGTACGCTGTTATGCGGTAGAGCCTTGCGGCTGCGCCTTCTACAAAGGCGAAGTGCGCCCCGGCAGCAGCCATATCATCCAGGGCGGCGGCTATTCCAAACACATGGCTATAGTTGACCGCAGCTATATGGACGGCTTTGTCACCATAACCAGTGAAGAAGCTGGAGAGGCCACCAAACTGTTGGCTAAGGCCGAAGGGGTTTTTTCCGGCTTTTCTTCCGGCGCAAACCTTATGGCCGCTATAAAACTGCTGCGCGGCACGGAAAAAGGCGGCCACATCGGCATTGTGATAAACGATTGCGGCCTAAAATATATGAGCACCAATTTGTTTTGTTGATGATAGAGATTAACAGTACGGACGAAACTCTTGTGCCGCACTATTAGAAATTATTGGAATTAGAATATAGCCTTGAAACGAATAGCACAAATTGAAATTGTGACAGTAGCCGCGCAAAATATTTTGGTGTTGACAAAACCCCCGGACTTGTATACCATATTAATTGGGAAAAAATTTAGAAGGGAGATATTTTTAATGAATCGTACAGAACAAGCAATAGGCGTCGTAAATGACGTAAGTGCAAAGAATTACAAGCCCTTGCCGGTTGTCCTTGTTGAGGGCCAAGGCATTTGGGTTAAAGACATTGACGGCAAAGAGTATATGGACATGCTTGCTGCCTACTCTTCCCTTAACCAGGGCCACAGACACCCTAAAATCATCAAAGCCCTTAAAGACCAGGCGGATAAAGTGACCATCACATCCCGCGCTTTCCACAATGACCAAATGGGCGACTTTTTGCGCAAGCTTTGCGATATGTCCGGCTTTTCAAAGTCTCTGCCAATGAACACCGGCGCCGAGGCCGTTGAAACCTGCATAAAAGCCGCGCGCAAGTGGGCTCTTAAAACAAAAGGCATCACTGATGGCGAAATCATCGTATGCTCCGATAATTTCCACGGCAGAACCATCACCGTTATCAGCTTTTCTTCCGAACCCCAATACAGAGAAGGCTTTGGCCCATTCACCCCTGGTTTTGTCATCGTACCCTACGGTGATATCAAGGCTATGGAAGCCGCCGTTACCGACAAAACCATCGCTGTGCTGCTTGAGCCTATGCAAGGCGAAGCCGGCGTTATCGTTCCGCCAGCGGGTTACCTCAAAGACATCCGCGCCCTTTGCGACAAGCATAAAATGCTCATGATATGTGACGAAATCCAAACCGGCTTCGGCAGAACCGGCAAATTCTTCGCATTTATGCATGATGGCATCCGCCCAGACATCGTGGCCATTGGCAAAGCTCTCGGCGGCGGCGTTTACCCTGTATCCGCCATGCTTTCCGATGACGAAGTTATGGACGTGTTCCGCCCCGGCGACCACGGCTCCACCTTCGGCGGCAATCCCCTTGGTGCTGCGGTTGGCAAAGCTGCCCTGGAAGTGCTGGAAGAAGAAAATCTTACCCAAAAATCCTACGAGCTTGGCGAATTCTTCATAGATGAGCTTAAAAAGATGAACAGCCCATATGTAAAAGAAATCCGCGGCAAAGGCCTCTTCATCGGCGTAGAAATCAAAAAAGAATGCGGCGAAGCCAGACCTTTCTGCGAAAAACTCATGGATCTTGGCCTGCTGTGTAAAGAAACCCACCAGCAAACCATCCGCTTCACTCCTCCCCTTGTCATCACCAAGGAAGAGCTTACCAAAGCTTTGGAGTCTATCAGAAAAGTTCTTGTGCCATAAGCTATTGTGCATAATAACACAAAAGACCGGCCATCTGCGCCGGTCTTTTGTGTTATGTGATTGGAGTTATACAAATTGCTTTAAATGAGCGTCCGAAGTCAGTAATCTTATAATAACTTTCGACGACCTTTATAAGTGGCTCTCCGTCTATGAGCGCCTTATATTCTGAAAGCTCTTCACTTGACATCAATGACATAAATCGCCTTTCGACAGACTTAATAGATGGGTGATTTTTTAACGGATCATAAAGACTCTTTTCAATAAGAGTTGATAGAGGAGTTGCTAAGGTGATTATACCAAGCCGTTCCAGATTATCTATGTACTGTGAAATATTGCTAGGATATTCGCAATTGGCTTTCTCTCCTATATCTGAAAAGTTGCGAAGAATTTCAACCCCTCTGCCTTTTTCGTTCGCATATCGAAGTGTAATAACAGGGAGAACATCTTCCATGACTCTCATGATCTTTGCCTCATCTGGACAAAGTTGTTTGATTATCTCCACATAACCAGGATGAACCCCTTTACGTGTAGACTCATTCATAGACTTGGCTAATAATTCCGCATACATATCCCGCAATTCTTTGCTGTCCATACAATAGCTTATATATTGCAATGCAGGAACTCCTATATAGACTTCTGGTGCACTAATTTGGTCCGGGTTGACATTTTGCAGTTTTTGCTCCAACATTTTTTCTGTTTCGGCCAGATTGTACTCTCTCCTTAAAACCCATTTTTCCAAAGGCAAGAGCGATGCCTTTATAGTTCTTGGCAATAACGCCAAGGTTTTGCCTGTTGGTTCAAGCACAGGCCTTCCAACGTCTTGATAACTCTCTTTCGCAACTGTAGCAGCTACTTCTTTTATCAGCTTAAATTCTTTATCATCCATTACCACTTATCTCCTTTGGTGGACGCCTAAAACAGTGGTGTTTTGTGGTCAAATTTTGCATGTTAGCTTATTGGCTATATTGCAACAGGGCGGATATGGAATCCGCCCCTACTACACCCTATAACGCCTACTACATTTTAATAATTAATCATTCGCAGCTCAAAATACGACTGGGGATGCACGCAAACAGGACAACTATCCGGTGCGTTTTCTGCATCTTTAATGTAACCGCAATTGCGGCATATCCATATGGATTTTTCTTTTTTGGCAAAGACCGTGCCTTCTTCCACATTCTCTAGCAGGGCAAGATAGCGCTCTTCGTGATCCTTTTCAATCACACCAACGGATTCAAACAGAGCTGCTATGTCGTCAAATCCCTCTTCCTGCGCCTCTATCGCCATGCGTTTGTACATTTCTGTCCATTCTTCG
Organism: Defluviitaleaceae bacterium; assembly: GCA_009785595.1. GTDB lineage: Bacteria > Bacillota > Clostridia > Lachnospirales > WRAX01 > WQVZ01. Next base: position 10,527 of record WQVZ01000025.1, read on the forward strand.
TTTTCGCCGGCCGCCGCGGCTTTAAGATTTTCGGGGGTTGAGGGAATTGCTCCGCCGCAAAGTAGCTTAAACCATATTTTGGCGTGCTCTTTTTCGTTGCCTGCGGTTTCTTCAAAGATGGCGGCAATTTGCTCATAGCCATCTTTTTTTGCCTTGGCCGCAAAATATGTATACTTGTTGCGTGCCATGCTTTCTCCCGCAAATGCTTCCCACAGATTTTTTTCGGTTTTTGTGCCTTTCAAATTTGCCATTTTGTTTCCCTCCTTATTTGTATTCTCTTTCGATGGTAAAATAATGCTGCTTGATGGTGTTAAAATTGATAAACGAATAGAATGCCTGGGCTAATTCGCCCCCATTACCAGCACCTGCCTCAAAATTCTTAACATCCTCCATGGTTTCGAAGGTCAAAAAATCCAGCCATGTATCGCCGTCTACAAGTTGCTTCCACGAAATATAACCCTTTTGCTTAGAGATATACTCGTTGTTAAGCTTCTCCGCCGCCATCAAAAAATCCGGCACAGAAGCCCCTTGTTTAAGCTTAAATGAACAATAAAAAACCGCATTGGACATAGTAAAAACCTCCATAGTTATAATAAACTTTTTATGAAATCACCAATCCTGCCCATGCCCTCTTGTATGTCTTTTTCAGCAGACGCATAGGACAGCCGTATGTGGTTATTATAACCGAAATCGGCACATGGCACAACGGCCACTTTTTGTTTGTCTAAAAGAAGATCGGCAAAATCCGACGCATCATTGATAACCCTGCCATCGGCAGCTTTGCCCTGCAGGGCCGAAATATCAATAAACACATAAAATGCTCCGTCGGGTTTTAAGGCATCCAGGCCGGGAATTTCCGAAATAAGGTCGTACATCAAATCTCTGCGCCGCTTAAAGGCTAGACGCATGTCCTCTATACACTGCTGGTCGCCCACCTGGGCTGCCACTGCCGCCTTTTGGGCCAGGGTGTTTATATTGGATGTTTGGTGGCTTTGTATATTGCCAATGACGGCGGCAATTTGCCGGTTGCTGGCGGTATAACCAACCCGCCAACCTGTCATAGAATAGCTTTTGGAATATCCGTTGACAATAATTGTGCGCTCCTGTATCTCCGGCCCAAGAGAAGCAATGGAAATATGCGGCGTGGCGTCATTATATATCAATTTTTCATAAATTTCGTCAGAAATTATATACAAATCATGTTCCACGGCAATATCAGCTATGGCTGCAAGTTCATCCCGGCTAAACACTGCGCCGGACGGGTTGTTTGGGCTGTTAAACAAAATGGCCTTGGTTTTGCTTGTTACGGTCGCCCGTATTTGCGCCGCTGTGGGCTTATACCCCGCGGATTTATCCGTCACAACAACCCGGGACACACCACCTGCCAGGTTAGCAAGCTGTGGGTACGTAATCCAGTACGGTGCAGGAAAAATAACCTCGTCCCCTTCGTTTATAAGGGCAGCAAAAACATTGGACAATGCGTGCTTTGCCCCATTGGACACAACAATTTGGGATGGTTGATATATCAGGCCATTGTCCTGCTTTAATTTTTGGCATATGGCGTCTCTAAGCTCCCCAATGCCTGTGGTGCCTGTGTATTTTGTAAAGCCACCCTGCACGGCCGCAATGGCGGCGTCTTTTATATGTTGGGGTGTGTCAAAATCCGGCTCTCCGGCTGTAAAGGCTATAAGATCTTCCCCGGCAGCCCTCAGGGCCTTTGCCTTGGCTGTTATAACCAATGTAGACGATTCTTTAACTTGCAACGCTTTGTAAGATAACGCTTTCACGCTACATCTTCCTTTCGTAAGAAGCTTGTCCAGGGCCTGTCGAGAGACCCTAAGTATCAATCAATTGCTCTGTTTGCCTGTCACAGACGACAACACAATTTTGTACATCCGCATACGCTCCAGCGCGGTTGTGTCATACGCATACCCGTCATAACCGCAATGGGTACATATAAGGTCAAGGCCGCGCACGGCTTCATCGCCATATATCACCTCTGCCGTGCCAAAACCAATTACGCTTTCGTAATGAGCTGTCACGCCCGTACCTGTTTCCGCGTATCTGTGGAAAATACCGGCCTCCACACATATATGGTTGTTTTTGTCCAACATTTCGTGTTTCATACCGTCTTTGGCGCCATGAACATACAGCACAATTTGCCCGTCCTGCTCTTCAAAACCAAAAGACAGCGGCACCACATATGGAAATGGGTTGCCGTTTATACCAAGCCTAATGGTATCCGCACGGCGCAGCACATCCACTATTTCACCCCAATTTTCTATTTGCCTGTCCCTGCGTCTCATTTCAGTCGTCCCTCCAAATTTTCAAGCTCTGTCCAAAGCTGACGCGGCAAATGATCACCAAAGGTTTGGTAATATTCTTTGATGCTCTTAATCTCTGTCTGCCACAACTCTTTGTCAATGCGCAACAGTTCCTGCATAGGCGGCATTTTGTTGCCAAGGCCATCGGTGTTTATATCTTCTGGTCGCGGCATGTATCCAATCGACGTATCTATGGCGTTAATTTCGTCATTGCAACGGGCCAAAATCCATTCCAGCACGCGCATGTTTTCTCCAAAGCCCGGCCACATAAATCTGCCGTTTTCGTCGGTGCGAAACCAATTTACATTAAACACAGCCGGGGCTTTGTCCCCTAGTTTTTTGCCTATTTCAAGCCAATGGCCAAAATAATCACCCATATTGTATCCGCAAAAAGGCTTCATGGCCATAGAATCATACCGCACCACGCCAACGGCCCCTGTTTGGGCGGCGGTGGTTTCTGATGCCAGCACAGAACCTACAAAAACACCGTGGGCAAAATCTCTGGCTTGATATACCAGCGGAGCCGTCTTGGCTCGTCTGCCGCCAAAAATTATGGCAGAGATAGGCACGCCCATGGGGTTTTCAAATTCCGGGCTAAGGCATGGGCAGTTACGCGCCGGGGTGGTAAAGCGGCTGTTGGGATGGGCCCCTTTGGCGGCGGCGGTTTTGCCGTTCCACACCTCGCCCCGCCAGTCCACGGCGTTTTCCGGTGGGTTGCTGTCCAGTCCTTCCCACCACACCGTGTTACTGTCCAAATTATGCACCACATTGGTATAAATGGTGTCGGTGGCAATGGTTGCAAGGGCATTGGGGTTTGTTTGGCGGTTTGTGCCGGGTACCACGCCAAAATAGCCATTTTCTGGGTTAATGGCCCAAAGCCGTCCGTCCGGCCCTATGCGCAGCCATGCAATATCATCCCCCACGCACCATACTTTATAGCCTTTTTTGCGATATATCTCCGGCGGAATAAGCATGGCCAGGTTGGTTTTGCCGCAGGCTGATGGAAAAGCCGCACATATATAATGCACCTCGCCTTTGGGGTTTTCTATGCCTATAATAAGCATGTGCTCTGCCAGCCAACCCTCTTGCTTGGCTTGATATGAAGCTATGCGCAGGGCAAAGCATTTTTTGCCCAGCAATGCATTGCCGCCATAACCGGAATTTATAGACCATATGCCGTTATCCTCAGGAAAATGGCATATAAGGCGGTTATCTTCGTTCAGATCCGCTGTGCTATGCAGACATTTTACAAAATCGTTGGCACTGTCCAGCATTTTTACCACATCCGGCGATATACGGGTCATGATGTCCATATTAAGTACAACGTATATAGAATCCGTAATTTCTACACCCAGCTTTGCAAATGGTGAGCCCACCGGCCCCATGCAAAATGGTATAACATACATGGTGCGGCCGCTCATACATCCGTCAAACAGTCCTTCCAACCGGGTATACATATCCTTTGGCGGTCGCCAGTTGTTGTTTGGCCCGGCATCTTCCTCTTTGGTGGTACATACAAATGTTTTGTCCTCGGACCTTGCCACATCATTTATAGCCGACCGATGTAGATAACAACCGGGCAGCAGCTCTTGGTTAAGCTTTATAAGTTCGCCGGATTTAATGGCGGCATTACGAAGCTCGTCCAGCACTTTGGTGTCGCCGTCAATCCACATCACTTTGTTAGGTTTGCACAAATCCACAGCCCAGTCCACCCATTTTTTTACCTTTTGGTTCTCTGTCATATCTATTCCTCCAATAATGGTAGGTTATTTTACACAATAATTATAACAAAATGAACAAAATTTTGCAACACATAATATTATTTTTCGCCTCATTTCTTTTTATGGACTTTGTCCGCGCCATAATGTATAATTGTAATAGATATGCCACAATAAAACGGAGGAAATCCTTTGACCCAATCCAAATTCGCAAAAACTATACCCTACATATGTGCCGCCGGCACCGTCTTCTTCTGGGCATCCGCCTTTCCGGCCGTCAAATATACACTGGAATACTTCACACCCGGCTCTCTCATGACATACCGATTTTTAGTGGCCGCCGCCCTGCTTTTGGCATATTGCGCCATAAAAAAAGTGCCGCCTCCAACCAAAAAAGACCTGCCACTGTTTGCGCTGTCGGGCCTTGCGGGCATCTTCCTATACATGTGGGCATTTAACACCGGTACAGACCTTGTGCCATCCGGCATCAGCAGCTTTATCATCGCCTCCGTGCCGGTATTTACCCTTATTTTATCCATTGTGTTCCTCAAAGAAAAAAGCGGCCCGGCAATTTGGATAGGTGTATTGATAAGCTTTGGTGGCATCGGCATAATTGCCGCCACACAAATAACAGAAATGCAGCTTAACCTCGGCATACCCCTGCTTTTGGGTGCCGCTGTCTCTGGCAGTATTTTCATCACCTTGCAAAAACATCTGCTGCAAAAATACACCGCAATTCAAGCCACGGCATATTCCGTCGCATTTGGCACAGCATTTTCGCTGGTCTTTTTGCCGGGCATGGTGGGCGAACTTCCCGCCGCGTCACCATCAGCCCATATCGTGGTCATATATCTTGGCCTTTTCCCTGCTGCCATAGCCTATTTGTTGTGGGGTTATGCCCTGGCCAAAACAGAAAAAACCGCGTACGTAACCAGCTTTTTATACCTGTCACCCTTCCTGGCCTCTATCATGGCCTTTATATGGCTGGGCGAAACAATGCCCCTGCTGGCGGTTATCGGCGGCATTGTTGTTGTGGTGGGTATGATAATTACAAATGTGTTGAAAATCACCGGTAAGAGTCGCCGCCTCGGCGACCCGGAATAGGAGGATGAAAATGAAAGCCAAACTAACCATCAACAAATCCTTTGAAATCGCGCAAATTGATCCCCGTATCTACGGTTCTTTTGTAGAGCATCTGGGCCGCTGCGTGTACGATGGTATTTACGAACCCGGCCACCCTACGGCGGATGCCATGGGTTTTAGGGACGATGTAAAGGCTCTGGTGAAAGAAATGGGCACAAGTTTTATCCGCTATCCCGGCGGCAATTTTGTGTCGGGATACAATTGGGAAGACGGCATTGGCCCCAAAGAAAACCGTCCGCGGCGGCTGGAGCTGGCCTGGAGGTCTGTCGAAACCAATGAGGTTGGTCTGCACGAATTTATGCACTGGGTCAAAGAAGTGGGTGCCGAGGCAAATATGGCCGTAAATCTGGGCACGGGCAGCATTGACGCCGCCAGAAATATTGTGGAATACTGCAACCATCCCGGCGGCACATATTGGAGTGATTTGCGCAAACAAAACGGCGCAGATGCCCCTTTCGACATCAAAACATGGTGTCTTGGCAACGAGATGGACGGCCCATGGCAAATGGGACAAAAAACTGCCACAGAATATGGGCGGATAGCGGCAGAAGCTGGCAAGCTTATGCGGCTGATTGATAAGAATATAGAGCTGGTTGTTTGCGGCAGCTCCCATTACGAAATGCCAACCTTTGCATCCTGGGAAGCCGAGGTTTTGGAACATACATACGAATATGCCGACTATTTGTCCTTGCATCGCTATTACGGCAATCAGAAAAACGACATCGGCAATTATCTTGCAAAATCCATAGACATGGATAATTTCATTAAATCCGTGGTAGCTATATGTGACTATATCAAAGCCAAAAAACGCAGCAAAAAAACCATGTATCTGTCATTTGACGAATATAACATATGGTATCACAGCGGTGCGGCGGACAGAAAAATCGCTCCGTGGCAGGTTGCGCCGCCACTGTTGGAGGATGCTTACAACTTCGAGGATGCCCTGCTTATGGGTTGCCTGGTTATCACCCTGCTTAAAAACAGCGATAGGGTAAAAATTGCCTGCCTGGCCCAACTGGTTAACGTAATTGCGCCAATTATGACCGAAAAAAATGGCCCGGCATGGCGCCAAACCACCTTCTACCCCTTTGCCCATGCGGCTAAATTCGGCCAAGGCACGGCTCTTACCCCTGTTTTGGACTGTCCAACATATAGCAGTGTTGATTTTGATAATGTACCTTATGTAGAATCCATTGCCGTGCATAATCATGCCGAAAATGAAGTTGTGGTTTTTGCCGTAAACCGCTCCAAAGACGACAATATAGACTTTGCGGTGGACTTGCAGGGCTTTGCGCCCAGCGGCATTGCTGGTTTTTATGAAATGAGCGGCCACGATGTAAAGCGGGTAAATTCCAAAGCCGGCTGCCCTGTGGAGCCACAAGACGGCACGGGGGCGACCTTGGATGGCGACACACTTAAAGTTGCATTAAAGCCGCTGTCATGGAATGTGATAAGAATTACACTGGAATAAATGCGCGGGGCGGCATTGGCCGCCTTTTTTATACTTACTAACTACACATACCGCATCAAAATATTTTTCGCGGCAGTCTGGATATCCTCGGCAATATCCACAGGTTCCAGCACCCTCACCTTTTCACCAAAACCCAACAGCCATGCCAGCATATGTTTTCTGTTGGTAAAGCCAATTTCCACAAACAGCCCTTCGGCGGCCTCATGATAACAATCCAACCCATATGTCTCTATAAGCTGATATTTTACAGATTTATCAAACACCGCCGCCAGTTTTACATCGTCCGTTAAATGACTGTTAAAATCACGCCTGTCTGCTGGTACTTCCCGCGGGGCATATTTTTCGTCACACACGGATAAATTCCATAGGCGCACCAGCTTAAACATGCGCCAATCCGTGCGTTCCATACAAAACCCAAATATATACCAGGATGTCCACTGAAAAACCACCAAGTACGGCTCTATGCACCGCCTGCTTTCGCCTTTTTCGTAATAGTAATCAAATTCTATAAGCTGCCTGTCCAGTATTGCACGTTTAAGAACCTCGATTTTTGCTGTCAGATGTCCTTTATAATAAGATGCAAGGTCGATAACCACAGGTTGGGACAACGACACCACTCCATCAGAATTAGCACCCAACTTATCCAATGTCCTCTCAATACGTGACTGCTCCGATACGCTGCCAATGCCCCTAAGAGCGGCAATTATATCAGCCAATTCGCCGGTGGTCAGTACGCTTTTGTCCAGCTTAAATCCTTCGGCAATAGATATACCGCCCCCTGCCCCCTGGTGGGTTGCAATAGGTATGCCCGCCATACACAGCGCGTCAATATCCCTGCTAATGGTACGCCGGCTAACTTCAAACTTCTCCGCAAGTGCGGGCGATGATACGCGGTCATTTTGAAGAAGTACCGTCAAAATACCAATCATACGATCCAGCTTCACTCCAAAACCCCCTCCTCGTTCCCATTATACCACACAATTGATACTTTACCCAAATTTTACAAGAAATTGCTTTGTTTTTTACAATGCGCTGTTATTATGGCTACAGGAGGTGATATTATAGTAAGCGTTGATAAACTAACGGGCCGCACAAAGGGCGTTTTGTCTATGTTAATTGTGTCCGCAACAGCTTGCCCGTAACGTTGTCCTCAGACAACATTTGTCAAGGAGTTTGTGTCTAATTCATAAAAAATATTTTATTTGCCGTTATAACCATACCTATTTGCTCAATTGAGGCAGTTTACTCATAAGCTATAATGCTTTTGTGCAAACTGTTCCAGAGCTACTTCCTGACATTCCTCCAATTCTTTAAAAATATGAGATAGTTGATTGCACTATAAGGGAGTACCTTTTGTCAAGGTGGTTGAGTAAATACATGTGCTTTAATTTTTTAGAACTATTTCGTCTGAAAATTAGCAACTCATAGTGACAAGGGCACAATCAAAAATAAATTTTACCTAAATTTAACAAAAATTTGATTTAATTTTCACAGTGCGATGTTATGCTGATTGCGGATGACTGATATGTCATACGCAATCTAATTTTAAGGAGGTGATACTATAACAAGCATGAAAAAACTAGCGGATCGCACAAAGGGCATTCTATCTATGATGATTGTATCTGTGGCGATATTGATGAGAAACAAAACCATTGCGGCCACTGTAACGCATAGTGATATTGTATTAGACGTACTCTATAACGTAGCCACATATTTTGGCTAAGTAAATTTAATGCAACACAGCATTATAAACAATCAGAATGATTGCGTATGGACAGCCATGCACAATCTATTTTTTATTTGCGCGCAATTACATCAAATAATTTTACACAGATTTTACACAAAGCTCATTAAGTTTTAACATAGAGGTAGTATACTTCTGATGTGAACACAAAATATAATAAAAAATTAATTATTGAAATCAGGAGGAACGATGATGAAAAAAGGGTTTATTAGAGTTATTGCGACAACAGCGTTGGCGGTTATGGTTTTTTCGTTGGCAGGTTGCGGCGGCAATGGCGGAAATGCCAATACACAGGCAAACACGCCTTCCCCGGCACCAACTGTTGCGCCTACACCTACTCCGGCAAGCACAGTTGACGAGCCCGCTATGTCCGGCCAAATAACCTTAGTCACTCGTGAGGACGGCAGCGGAACTCGCGGAGCGTTTGTTGAAATCGTTGACATTACAATAGATGGAAACGACAACATCAGTTTGGAAGCTGTAGTTGCACCGGGTACAAGCGTTATGATGACAAGTGTGGCAGAAAACCCATTGGCAATAGGCTATGCGTCAACCGGCGTGGCTCTGACCGACGACAGAGTTAAGGTGTTGAGCATTGACGGCATAGCACCAACGGTTGAAAACATGTTAAATGGTACATATGCTATTCAAAGACCATTCCTTATCGGCTATAACACTGAAGCCGGGCTAAATGAGCTTGCACAAGATTTTGTAGACTTTATCTTCTCTGCTCAAGGCCAGGATGTTGTAGCAGGCAGAGGTTATGTTCCCTTTGTAGCCAATGCGCCAGATTACACAGCAAGCGGTCTAACGGGCACAATAGTGGTAAATGGTTCTTCTTCTGTTTATTCTCTAATGGGGCATTTAAGTGCGGCATACCGTGACATTAACCCCGGTGTTACAATAGACGTACATGGTGCAGGCACAGGTCATGGCATTAGTGCCGCAAGAGATGGCCTGGCGGATATAGCTATGTCCAGCCGCGACCTTAGAGAGAGCGAATTGGAATTTATGACACCTTTAACAATAGCCATTGACGGCATCGCGGTAATTGTGCATCCGGACAATGAAATCGAAGGTCTGACTCTCAATCAAGTCAGAGAAATTTTCCTTGGAGGGGTTGAGAGATGGGAAAACATTCGCTAATTAAGGATCAACTAACTAAAATTTCAAAAATTGCATTGATAATATTCGGCTCCGTTGCTGTTATAGCGGCGGGGCTGTTGGTGCTTTTTATGTATCGCGGAGAAGAAGAGGCACGCATATTGTTTTTCTTGTTTTACGCAGGGCAAACGATGTATATGCAAGTCTTGCGAATAGTTTTTATGGGGTCGATGCTTCCTGTTTTTGCGGCGTTGGTAATACTTAGTATATTACATAAAGAACAGGCGGCAAAAGTTTTGTTTATCATTTCGGCCTGTGCAGCCATTTTAGCCGTGGGGCTGATTTGCGTATTTTTGTTTATGCAGGGTCTGCCTGCCATGGTAGAAATGGGTATTTGGGAATTTTTAACGGGCACGGATTGGCGACCCACATGGGATCCTCCAAGATTTGGCATATTCCCCATGATTGTGGGCTCGCTGTATGTTACGGCAGGGGCAATATTATTTGGTGTGCCCATTGGCATTTTTGCAGCAGTGTACATGGCAGAAGTGTGTCCAAAGCCCATTTACAAGGTGCTTAAGCCGGCGATAAATCTCCTGGCCGGCATACCATCCGTGATTTATGGCTATTTTGGTATGGTAGTGCTTGTGCCATTTGTGCGTGAAAATTTCGGCGGAAGCGGCTTTAGCATACTTACAGCGTCCATTTTGCTTGGTATGATGATCTTGCCTACCGTTATAACCATATCAGAAAACGCAATGCGTGCTGTGCCGCGTGAGATGTACGAAGGGGCGGTGGCCTTGGGGGCAAGCCACGAACGCGCGGTGTTCTGGGTTATTTTACCTGCTGCAAAGTCCGGGGTTATGGCCGCTATAGTTTTAGGCGTTGGACGAGCTATAGGCGAAACCATGGCCGTCAGGATGGTTGCGGGAAATCAGCCGCTTTTAAGGATGCCCTATGAATTTCTGCAAGGCACAAGGACACTGACCACCAATGTTGTGTTGGATTTGGGCTATGCATATGGCAGTCACAGAGCTGCGCTGATAGCCACAGGCGTTGTGCTGTTTGTGTTTATATTGCTGATAAACACGCTGTTTTCACTTCTAAAGAGAAAGGGTGGACTTAGATGAAGATTGCCGGTTTATTTAAAATGAAACGCAGAAAGCCGCTGGATTTTGTCCTCTTTGCGCTTACATGGATATGCATAGGGCTTACAGTGTCTGTGCTGGCGCTTGTTGTTGGTTATGTACTCATTAATGGTGTGATGTACATAAGACCGTCACTTTTTGCATTTCAATATACCGTTGAAAACCAATCCCTGTTTCCTGCTCTTGTGGGTACATTAATGATTGTTGCCATGGCGTTGACACTATCAGTACCTATCGGGGTGTTTTCCGCAATATATCTGGTGGAATACGCAAAGCGCGGCAGCCGTTTTGTGAGGATAGTACGTGTCACTACAGAAACCTTGGCGGGTATTCCGTCAATTGTCTATGGATTGTTTGGTTTTATATTTTTTGGTGTGGTTTTGGGCTGGGGGCTGTCGCTTATGTCAGGCGCATTCACGGTTTCTATTATGATATTGCCGCTTATTATGCGCACAACAGAAGAAAGCCTAAAGGCTGTGCCGGATGCCTTTCGTGAGGGTTCATTCGGCCTTGGCGCCGGGAAACTTAGGACGGTGGGCAGGATAGTTCTTCCAGCCGCCATGCCGGGTATTTTGGCCGGGGTTATTCTTGCCATAGGGCGCATTATCGGTGAAACAGCGGCAATAATTTTTACCCTGGGTAATGTGGCGCGTATGCCCAACAATCTGTTTGATACAGGGCGCACCCTGTCGGCGCATATGTATGCACTGGCCAATGAGGGCACCCATCCCGGCGAAGCACATGCCACGGCGGCTGTTCTGCTTATTGTAGTAATTTTGATAAACGCATTGTCGTCGCGGATTGCGCGGCTAATAAAAGCATCTTAAAAGGAGAATAAAATGAACAAATTTTCCCTTGCGGACGTAAATTTATGGTATAATGATTTTCAGGCGCTAAAAAACATCACCATGGACATACCAGCAAATATGATAACGGCTTTTATTGGCCCTTCCGGCTGCGGAAAGTCCACGCTAATAAAAAGCCTTAACCGCATGAATGATTTGGTGGAGGGCTGTAAAATTACCGGAAATATCATGCTGGATGGCGAAATCATATACGGCAATATTGACGTAAACCTACTTAGAAAACGGGTGGGCATGGTTTTCCAAAAACCCAACCCCTTCCCCATGACCATTTATGATAATATCGCCTACGGCCCGCGCACCCATGGCATAAAATCGAAATTTAAGCTAAACGAGATTGTGGAAAAATCCCTGCGCGATGCCGCCATCTGGGACGAGACAAAAGACAGACTAAAAAAGAGCGCGCTAAGTCTTTCCGGCGGCCAACAGCAACGGTTGTGCATAGCCCGCGCCTTGTCTGTGCAGCCGGATGTATTGCTAATGGACGAACCAACTTCTGCCCTTGACCCTATATCTACATCAAAAATCGAAGAATTAGTTATTAAATTAAAAAAAGACTATACGATAGTTATTGTAACCCACAATATGCAGCAAGCCGCGCGAATTTCTGATAATACGGGCTTTTTCTTGTTGGGAGAATTGATTGAATACGGCGGAACCGGGCAGATTTTTTCTGTGCCGGGAGAAAAACGGACTGAGGACTATATAACGGGGAGGTTTGGATGATGCGCAGCAGATTTGATGAACAGTTGACGAAATTAAATGATATGATGGTAGAAATGGGGGCATTGATTGAAAAAACAATCACGCTGGCAACCCAAGCGCTTAAAGACCAGGATGTAGAGCTGGCTAAAAAGGCTATTGCATTTGAAAACGATGTAGACCAAATGGAAAAAGATATAGAGGCGCTGTGCATGAAATTGCTTTTGCAGCAGCAGCCCGTGGCCAAAGATTTGCGCCTTATTTCGACGGCACTAAAGATGATTACTGATATGGAGCGCATAAGTGACCAGGCCGCCGATATATCGGAAATTGTCATTATGATGGCGGGTGCGCCGTACATTCAGGAGCCGGAAAAGATACCGCAAATGGCTACGGCGACTGTGAAGATGGTGACGGATAGTGTTGATGCTTTTGTCAAGAAGGATTTACAGCTTGCTAAGAATGTAATAGAATACGACGATGTAGTTGATGGTCTTTTTGATGAAGTAAAATTTAGATTAATTGAGCTGATGCGTGCCGATAATGCCAATGGCGAGCAGTGTATCGACTTCTTGATGATAGCAAAGTATTTTGAACGTATAGGCGACCACGCCTGCAATATTGCAGAATGGGTTATATATTCCATAACAGGGAAGCAGGTTGTTAAGCCATAGGGGGAATTATGTCCAGAATTTTATTAGTAGAAGATGATGACAGCATCCGCGAAATAGTGCTTTATGCGCTGCAATCCGCCGGGTTCGATGCATTGGGGTTTGAGAGTGGAGAAGAGTTTTTTGTGACATTGGGTAGAGAGTCGGTCTCTCCAGATTTGATTGTACTTGATATCATGCTGCCGGGGGACGACGGGCTGACAATACTAAGGAAACTGAGGCAAGACCCGCGCTACAACTTAATGCCGATTATTATGCTAACAGCCAAGGGTAGTGAATTGGACAAGATAAAAGGGCTGGATATGGGAGCAGACGACTATTTGACCAAGCCTTTTAGTGTGATGGAGCTTGTGTCCCGCATAAAAGCGGTGTTGCGCAGAAGTACTCCTACTGTCGAGACAAGCCCACAGGATTTGATATATCAAAATATCCGCCTGGATCTTGTAAGCCGCACTGCTGCGGTGGATGGCAAAGCAGTTTTGCTTACTTTCAAGGAATACGAGTTACTGCACTATTTTATGATTAACAAGGGGGTCGCGTTAAGCCGTGATAAAATCATGGAAGCTGTGTGGGGTTTTGATTTTGAAGGGGAAAGCCGCACAGTGGATGCACATATAAGAACATTAAGGCAAAAATTGGGAGATGCGGGCGAAAACATTAAAACCCTTCGCAATGTAGGCTATAAGTTAGGGGAATAGGTCATGCAAAAACGTATTTATGTGAATTTTCTGGTGTTGACGCTGCTTTGCGTTCTGTTACTGGCGGCTTCCTTTAGCTTGCTATTTTTTAATGCCGCCCAATCTCAGGAAATGGCCGCAATAAGAAGCAAAGCCTATTTGATGGCCGAAATGCTAAACCAAGGCATTGATAATCCCCCGGTCGAAACCGCCCGTATTACTATCATAGCATCGGATGGTCTTGTGCTGATGGACAGTCATGCCGCGGCGGAACTAATGGGAAGCCGTGCTGATCGGATTGAGTTTAAGGAAGCTTTGCAAGACGGTAGTGGCGAGTCCATACGCAACTCCGGCATCTTAGACGGAGCAACATTTTATTATGCCATAAGACTGCAAGACGGCAATGTTTTGCGTTTATCCCGCACTTTAAACAGCCTTGGCGAAGTATTTACAGCCATCGTGCCAGCCCTTGTTGCGGTGACAGCGGTTGTTTTGGTATTTGCACATATCATTGCTCGCACCCTAACTCGCAAAATAATCAAGCCTCTTGGTGCCATAAATTTAGAAAGCTCCGGTAACATTCAAAATGAAGATTTCTATGAAGAGCTTTTGCCATACCTGGGCAAAATCAGCAACCAAAAGCAAGAGATAGAACGACAATTGACCATGCTTAAAAATCGTGCCGATACCATTGGCGCTATTACGGCCAATATGCAAGAAGGACTTATACTTCTTGATCAAAATGGCTTGATTCTGGCGGCCAATAACAGTGTGTTGAAAATTTTTAATATAAATAAAGAAAGCGATATAATCCAAAAGAATGTTTCGCATATTTGTCGTGATATAGAGTTTTGTCAAGCTGTTGCCAAATGTCTGAAAGGCGCCCACCTTGAAATGACCTTACTGCGAAAGGGCAGCATTTATAATATACATCTCAATCCCGTATACAACGATGATATTTGCCGGGGGGCCATAATATTTTTCATTGATAAAACCCAACAACACAAAGCGGAAAACCTGCGCCGTGAATTTTCCGCAAATGTGTCCCATGAGCTTAAAACCCCTCTCACAACTATTTCCGCATTATCTGAGATGATGGCAAACGGAATGGCTAAACCGGAGGATTTTGTGGGTTTTGCTGCCAAA
>WQVZ01000026.1 GCA_009785595.1 Defluviitaleaceae bacterium
AATTATGGAAAATGCAGGCAGCTTATTATGTCAAAAGCACTTAACCATCATGCCGGTAAAAATTTTGGCCCAGATGGGTATTGTCTTTTGCGGCAAAAGTGTATATAATTAAGTTGAAGAATAATTTCTATTTTACTAGGAGGAGATTATTATGATAAAGTTGTTTGCAGGGGAAAAGGGAGAAGGCAAAACCAAAAGGCTTATTGCCCTGGCAAATGCCAATCTCCAAACCACCGATGGCCACATCGTCTTTATTGATGATGACAGACGCAACATACGCGAAATACACCGCGACATACGCCTGGTGGACGCCTCCGAGCACCCCCTGATAAATTACCGCGAACTCGTCAGCTTTATTTACGGCATGTTGTCCCAAAACAGCGATATCGCCGAAATTTTCATAGACTCCCTTTCCAGCATTGTCAAAGACCTGCCCAACCAAGACCTGGCAGCACTAAAAAATGCCCTGGAAAAAATCAGCAACGACTGGGATGTAGAGTTTTACATCACCTTAAATTGTAATCCTGCCGAACTGCCCGAAGAAGTAAAAGCAGTTATGGCATAGGGAAATTAGTGATTTACTCATATTATTGATTATAGCGCAATTCTTTTTCTCCAAACTTAAAGGCGATGGCACGGGTTTGTTCTCCCGCCATCGCCTTTATTATTCTCCGGCCTCTGCTTTTTGCAATTTTTTTTCGATGCTGCGTAAATTTTCATTAACACCCGATAATCCCGATGTTTTTCCATCACTCATATATAAAATCGTAATTTCTTTATCGTTTAGTTCCAGGCATATGGTGCCTGGCGTAAGTGTAACAGAATCAGCTAGTATTGTGCGTAAAACTTCATTATCCAGCCCAAGTTGCTCTTTCACTATATTGCATTTTGCTCCATCGGTGACGATCAGCCTCATAATAAAGAAGGCATCCTTAAAAGCTTTCCCAATCAACCAAAATGGGTAGGTTATAAGCTTATAAAACTTAATCCTTTCGATGTCCTCCGCACGCTCCTTTGTATTCGGAAGATATTTACTCGAAAAGCGTGAAATGATTATGCCCAAGATCACTCCAATGGCAATATTTTGCCAAGAAAAGCTTTCCATCAAAATAACCCACACAATCGTCAGCGCAGTAGTTAAAAAAATTATTCTTTTCATCGTATGCACACACCCCTTCATATGCTTTGTAATTGCGTTGGCAGATTTCCTCTGTACCAATAAAAAAGAGAACCTCATTTAAGAAGTTCTCCGCCACTAAGTACTCATTCCCAAAAAAGAACGAAAAGCTTCTCGATAGCTTTCCACCCTACAGCTAAACACCTTGAAGCAGTTGAATATCCAACCGCCCAACCGGAAACGTACACTATATTCAATTCATCCTCTAGACATCATACACGATTTTTCATAGTGCGTCAAGAGTTTTTAAAGCCAAGTCGCACCGCCACACCAAACCACAAACGTCTATTTTCTAAATAATTTTCTTCAATATCATTGTATTTGACGGCTACCTGCCTCCAGCATGGCTTTTTTTAAATCTTCCTCAATCTTACCCAGCTCTACCTCAGCCGAACGTCTGTTCTCCGCGCCCTTCTGTTGTATGTCTATCACAGAATTTATGGTGTCAATAAGATTGTCATTCACTTTTCTTATGGTTTCCACAGACACAATGCCCCGCTGGGCAGCCTCGGCCACCTCTATGCTGTTTTGTTTCAGCATTTCGCTGTTTTTTATCAGCAACTGGTTGGTCATATCCGTCACCTGATTTTGCGCCGCCATGGCCTTTTTAGCATTGGCAAGCCCCAGGGCAATAACCATTTGGTTTTTCCACAGGGGTATAGAGTTGTTGATGCTGGACTGTATCTGTTCCACCAGCGACACATCATTGTTTTGCACCATGCGTATTTGGGGCGACATTTGTATGGATATCATACGGGACAGCTTTAAATCATGCAGCTTTTTCTCAAAACGCTCCGCCATATTGGCCATGTCGTTAAGCTTTTGTGTTTCGGCCTCGTCCCCGGTTTGCTGAGCAATTTCCCGCTGACGTGGTATGTCTTCGGCACGGAATTTAGCCAGCCGTTCCATACCCGCCACAATATACAGAGTTATCTCTCTAAAATACTCCGTGTTGTTTTTAAACATCTCCTC
Organism: Defluviitaleaceae bacterium; assembly: GCA_009785595.1. Taxonomy (GTDB): domain Bacteria; phylum Bacillota; class Clostridia; order Lachnospirales; family WRAX01; genus WQVZ01. The sequence goes on from WQVZ01000026.1 coordinate 2,150, forward strand.
CAACATAGCTATGTCCTTCATCAATGTAACTTCATGGCCTCTTAACGCCCTCACAATGCGGTCTATATTGGTCTCTACCCGGGAATAATTAGCCATCATGCGGGACGCACTCTTTTTTGCATTGCGCAAAAAGCCCAAAATACCGCCGCTTTTGTCCTCGCCGGTTTCAATGCTGCGTATCTCCACTACCAGGCCGGACAAATCACGCCCAACTTCGCCCAGGTCTTTGCTTTTCACATTTTGCAGCACATTATCAGAAAACTGGGCAAGCTTGCTTTGCGTGGCCACCCCATAGTTCATCACAACCGCCGTACTGCCAATGTCAATTTTGTCCATAAAATCCTTAACAACGGTCTGCTCTTCCGGCTTCAAGGTCGTCAACGAAAAAGCCGGGTCCTGCTTCTTTTCCGCTTCAACTTCCGCCAGCTGCGGATTATACTTTGGGGTCGCATCCCCAATTCCTAATTCCAAAATAGGCACGTCAGACATCTCAATATTCTCCTTTCGCTATATCCGGGCGAGCACAGCTCGCCCCTACATTTTCTCAATCTTGCCGCCGGAAATTAAAAATACATCTCCAAAAACATCAAGCTTGCCATCTTTAACCCTCAAGGTGCTTTCCTCACATACAGCATACACATCCAGGTCGTGCGACATGGGTATCAGCTCGGCTTTAACCAGATCATTTGCCTTCAAGCCTTCAACAGTTCTTTCGGAATGGGCCCTAAAAGCAAAGTTATCGAAACCGATGCCATCGTAAATTTTGGCCGGTTCTCGGCTGCTGTCATCAATCCACTTTCCATAGGCAAATTTCGCACCCATGTTCATACCGCCGGCACTGGCACCCATAACAACAGCAGCAGTGCTTTCCATAATGGCATCTACCATTTCATATTCCGCCAAGAAACCTTTAAGCAAATCTGCGTAACCACCATGCAAAAGTACGGCAGAAGCATTTCTTAATAATGACTGAGCATCCTCTTTGCGGATACGATAGTCAATGGAATGATATTGTTCAAAAACAAGCCCCGCGGGTTCAAACCATATGTCCCTTGTAAGATTCAGCGCATCATCGCTGTATTTAGCATCCGATGGCGCAGTGCTAATAATCACCAGAGACTTTTTCTCGACAAGCTCATTGTTTAGTATATCCGCCAAATGTTGCGGGATAGTTTTGGTAAACCATCCAAAATAATAACGTACTTTCTCCATAGATAATCTGCTCCTATGTCTTCTTCAGCTTCGATATATCCCATTTTTTGCCAAAATTAGGCTGCATGGCCGCGTCCACAAGACCATCCGATTTTTTAGCCGCGGGCCGCAAATGGGCACGACTGGGGCCTGCGGCTTCCGTACGGCTGGCGGCGGCCTTTGCATTATCAAATGGCGTATCCAGCAGCTCCGCCGGAATTTCTCCTAAAAATCTGGATGGGCTGTGGCTCACTGTTTCCCCATTATGCATACGCCGCTGGGCCGCCGTAATATACAGCCGCCCCATGGCCCTGGTTATACCAACATAACACAGCCGCCGTTCTTCCTCAAGGTCAGACTTATCGCCGCTGGTAGCAGCCCGGTATGTTGGGAAAATGCCCTCCTCTAACCCCGGCAAAAACACCGTAGGAAATTCCAGCCCTTTGGAGGAATGTAGCGTCATCAACGACACCGCATCATCGCTGTCGCTGTGGTCATCAATATCCGCCACCAGTGCCACTTCCTCCAAAAATGCCGCCAGCGTTGGCCCCTCGCCAGTGTCAACGCTGTCATATTCCGCCGCCTTGTTTATCAGCTCCGATATATTGCCTACACGATCGGTGCCCTCTGCGGCGTCTTCATCTAATATGCTATTATAGTACCCCGTTTTTGTCAATACCTCTTTAACAAGCTCTCCCAGCGCAATTTTATCCGCCAGCCCGCGCAAACCTTCAAACATCTCCGCAAATTCGTCCATACGCTTGTTGCGTGCGTTGTTTTGGCTGTACTTCGCGGCATCTTTTATGGCATCATAAAATTTTATGCCATGCTCCACCGCCGCTTTCTCAAAAAACTCCACAGCCGCCGCCCCAATGCCTCGCTTCGGCGTGTTTATAATGCGCTTGATAGAAATATCATCATACGGATTGTGTATGGCCCGCAAATACGCCAGCACGTCTTTTATCTCACGCCGCTCATAAAAGCGCACACCGCCAAATATGCGATATCTCACACCGCGTGCCACCAGGCGGTCTTCAATCACCCGGCTTTGGCTGTTCATGCGGTACAGCACCGCAAAATCTCTATATTTAGCCCCCTGCTTTATGCCCTCGTCTATCCTGTCCACAATAAAATCCGCCTCGGCATAATCGCTCTCCGCCCGATAAAAGATCAGGCTTTCGCCCGGGGCTGCCGACGTCCATAAATTTTTGCCTTTACGGGCTGCGTTGTTGGCAATAACTTCATTGGCCGCCTGCAAAATTTTGCCGCTGGAGCGATAGTTCTGCTCCAATTTGATGGTCACAGCCCCGGGGAAATCCTTCTCAAAATCTAAAATATTGCGTATATTTGCCCCGCGCCAGCCGTATATGCTTTGGTCGTCATCCCCCACCACGCATATGTTGCCATGGCCGCTGGCCAACAAGCGCACCAGTTGATATTGCGCCGTGTTAGTGTCTTGATATTCGTCCACCATTATGTATTTAAAGCGGTTTGCATATTTTTCCAACACCCCAGGGTTATACATAAATACCTCAAGTGTCTTCAAGATTATATCATCAAAATCCAGGGCATTATTGCTTTGCAGCTGCCGCTGATAATTCTTATAAATCTCCGCCACAATCTCCATGCGGTACTCGCCCTTCACCATGGCAGCAAAATCATCCGGCCCAATAAGCTCGTCCTTCTGGCGACCAATGTGGCCCAGCATAGCCTTGGGCGCAAATTGCTTCTCATTTACATTCATCTCTTTCAGCACGGCCTTCATCAGCCGCACGGAATCATCAGTATCATATATAGTAAAAGAATTTTCGTAGCCAATGTGGTGTATATCCCGCCGCAAAATACGCACGCAACACGAATGAAAAGTAGAAACCCACATATCATGTGCCCCTTGCGGCAACAATCCATGCATACGCTCCTTCATTTCCTTTGCGGCCCGGTTTGTAAAGGTTATGGCCAGCATCTCATACGGCCTGGCAAAATCACTCGCAATATGGGCCATACGATGGGTCAACACCCGTGTCTTGCCCGACCCGGCCCCGGCTATAACCACCAGCGGCCCGTCCACATGCAGTACCGCCGCCTTTTGCATGGGGTTAAGACCCCCTGTAAAATCCGTATCCAAATTTTGCCCTCCTCGGTTAAAATCTCGTCTTGACATTGTACCATTTTAAGGGTAGGCTTGTAAAGTGATTTAACAATAATATGTCATCCCGGGCTTGACCCTGGATCCCCCATGGAGGGTACGCACATGACATACAACAACATAACCCAGGCTCGCTTCATCCGCCGCATTAATCGCTTTGTGGCAGAAGTTTCCGTTAATGACCAAACCCACCACGCCCATATAAAAAACACCGGCCGCTGTCACGAATTACTAATACCCGGTGCCAAAATATACCTAAACTACAGCGACAACCCCGCCCGCGCTACAGCTTTTGACCTTATATCCGTATACAAAAACAACACTCTGATAAATATAGACAGCAGTGCCCCAAACAAGGCTTTTCTGGAATATTTGTCGGCTGGCCATTTCATGCCCAACATCACAAAAATCAAACCCGAGGCCAAATTCGGCACGTCCCGCCTGGATTTTTATGCCGAAACCCCCACCGGCGGCATATTTTTCGAGGTAAAAGGCGTTACGCTGGAAGAAAACAGCGTGGCAAAATTCCCCGATGCACCCACCCTGCGCGGCATAAAACACCTGCAAGAACTGACCACGGCGATCCAGCAGGGGTATCAGGCCCATGTGGTTTTCATCATCAAAATGCAAGGCATAACCCACTTCACGCCCAATTACGCCACCCATCCGGAATTCGGCGAAGCACTGGCAAGCGCGATATCCGCCGGCGTGCAAGCCCACGCCTTTGACTGCATCGTTACACCAAATTCCTTAACCATCGCAAATCCAGTAAATATTGTGCTACAAAACAATGCCGAATTTGCAGCCGGCCTATACAACTCGTAGTGGCGACCGTCCTCGGTCGCCCACCATAAATACAAAACGCCCCTCCGCACAACCACACGAAGGGGCGTTTTTCATTATCTCATTATCTCAAAAGCCTCATAAATAGAATTCACAATAGCTTGCGCCGCTTTTCTTCTATGTTCCTGCGTGGCTATGCGTGCCGCCTCTTGGGGGTTGTCCATAAAGCCAACCTCCACCAACACCGCCGGTATGCGGGTTTGGTTAAGCACAATTATTCTGGGGCGATACCGCGCTCCCCTGTCCACAGAACCCAATGCATCCACCAAATTATCCTGGAAAATTTGAGCCAGGTGGTGAGAATTAAAATCCAGCCCACGCTCGTCATTATGTATGGCATACAGCGTTTCTGTGCCATGGGCCCGCCCATTAGCCGCGTTGTGGTGTATGGACACAAATATATGGGCGGCTTCGTTGGCCATTTGGGCTCGCTGGGCATTTGGTACCGCAACATCAGTGTACCTTGTGGTATATGCCCTCACAATACCATCACGGCGCAAAATTTCCAGCACCATGTTCGCCACATCAAGGTTAACATCCGCCTCGCGCATACCGCCATGGACGGCTCCCGGGTCTGTGCCACCGTGGCCCGGGTCTATAAAAACCACAAAGGGATATTTCTCTCTGGGCGGTACGGGCCGCACAAATATGGTGTCTTCATCCTGGGTAATAATAAAAGCCATAATTTGCCTGGTGTTAAAATAAAATGTGGTCAGGCCGTAGCGGGTTACAATTTCTACGCCGCTAAGCAAGCCGCCCCGCACAGCATATGTGCCATAGCCAAAAAATCCCGAAAAATCCCCCGGCAATGTGACAGAATACCGCCGCAACAAGTATTGGTCGCTGGTTACAAGGCCGCCTATATCAAAACCACCATGGGGCTTGGTTATGGCCATAGCCCCCATCACCCTGTCAAATGTAATATTTCTGTATGTCGGCTCACTTATTTGTATAACAGTGCGGTTGCCGCCATGCTCCACCGCAAAAGACACGTTTTGCAACAAATCTACAACAATACGTACTGTGTTTTCATCAAACTGTCCATAGCGCACCTTTTCCACAAAGTGGCTATTTGCCAAAATATATCCACCAAGGTCAAAACCCAATACAGAATGTTGCACATCTATCACAAGGCGCAAAGGGTCGTCCAACAAAAAAACATCAACAACAGGAGAAATACACCCGTCAATTACAATGCTCTCACGCCCATGGGCCGCAAAATCACCCGCAATGGCAACATTTAAGCTGTTGATTATATTGCGTTCTAAGGTAACAACAACATCGCGACGGTTCGCAGACAGCTCCACACTGTAAATTATAGGAGCTTCAAGGTCAAAAACTACCCTGGCCACATTGTTCGCACCAATAATCTGATGTCCCACACGCACGGCACGCACAAGAGACCCACGTACATTTAGGGTATTGCTGGCAACTTCCGGCATGGCATTAAAAATATCCACAACCAAACGCCCATCAGACAAAATAAACCAGTCCACAGAGGTTATGGCTGATGTAGCTGATATTACAAAACGGTTGCTTTCTTGGTTTGTACCAACAGAACTAACAACAGTCTGCGCATGTGCCATGGCACCTATCCTACCAGGAGACACGTCTTTGGACATTTCCGCAAAATCCAGCTCCTGGTTATGCGCCCAATTGGTCAAATCAAATTCGTCACCATAATATCCATTGCCCGGCACATCATTTCCACCTCCGGGCGGCGGCGCATTTAGCGCACCATTACCCCCCGCTGTCAGCGTCACCGTAAATGTGGCAGGATCCCATCCCACATCAAAACCCATGGCACTGGCCACAAAAGATACCGGCACCATGGTGCGGTCGTTTATAATCTGCGGCGCAACGTCCATTTGGTGGGTCACACCGCTAAGGTCAAAATGATATTGCCCAATATACATCACAATAAGGTCATCGCCAAATGCAATCAATATGCGCCGCTGGGCGTCATGAAAATCTACAATAGCACCCATGGCCTCAAAAACATGGCGCAACGGCACATATGTGCGGTCCTGCAAAATTATGGGTGGCATGTCCGCCTCTGGCAACTGCTGGCCGTTAAGCACCAGCGTCACTGCCCTGTTTTGGTACATCACCGTGCCGCCGGCTTTTCTAAGCTCCAGACTTACCATGTCCCCCGCCGCCCAAACAGAATTTTGGGTAACAACCATCAAAAACGAAAATAATATAACAGATATAAAAAGTCTCGCGGCACACTTACCAATATATCGCAACATAAATATCCCCCTCAGTTTTCTGAACCTAAGTCATTAGACACGCTCCAAAATCCATGTTAAACCAATTTTTCCAAGCCTTGCGGTTTGCCTTTGGCAAACTGGCGCTTTGTGCGACAGCCGTGCGTTCTTTGCACAGCGAAAGTAACAAAACGAAAGAAAAATTGTGTGAAACAGGTTTTGTAACAGGTCTATTCTATCAGAAAAATAGGGGGTCTTGCAACAACTTGTCATATTGTTTTAAAATTGTTACGAAAATGTAACATATTAGCGAAAATTAACGAACCTACAGCACCACTCTAAAAACCTGCACCATCTGTGGCATCAAATTGCTAACCACAAAATGCGCCAGCACAAAAAGGGCCGCCGCACCGCACGCCGCCGAAATTATCTTAGAAAAAAACGGCTTTTCATCAGCATTTATAAGCATCTTTGCAATTTCGTGCAAGCAGCCAATCAAAAAAATCTCGGCCAAAAGGGTGACAGCCTGGCTCATAATATCCTCCTTGCATAAAGTCCCATTTTGTGGTAAAGTTTTATGCATAGCATGTTACAGTATATTGAAGGGAGAGGACAAATATGAGAAAAACCACAAAAGCTCTGCTGGCCATAGGTGCCATCATCGCCACACCTGTTATCATCAACCATGTCATCGCCAAAAAGGCCGAAAAACGTATAGGGCAAAGGATTAAAGAAAGCGAGTACAGCTGGGAGTACGGCAGCATACGCTATGTTACCGCCGGCGATGGGCCGCCCTTGCTCCTTGTCCATGGCATATACCCCGGGGCCAGCAGTCTCGAATGGGAAGGCACCATGGCCCATTTTGCCGAAAAACACAAAGTATACGCCATAGACCTGCTGGGCTTTGGTTACAGTGCCAAACCCGCCCTAGACTATTGCGGCTATCTTTACGTACGCCTTATCAAAGACTTTATCGAAAATGTCATCGGCCAGCCCGTAACCGCCGCTGCCAGCCTGCATTCCGCCGCTGCATTGGTCAATTGCGCCGCCCTTAACCCCGAAGACTTCAAAAAAATCATCCTCGTATCCCCCACCGGCCTGGAAGGTGACACTCCCATGCCCCAAGACGAAGACAGCGGCATGAAAAAAGTGCTGGAAAGCCCTATCTTCGGCACATCTTTCTACAATGGCCTATGCTCTAAAAAGGCACTGACAGAGTTCTTTCCCCGCGAAGGCCTTTTGGCACAAATCCCCGACCCTATCACCCTTGACAAAATTTACCTGGCCGCCCATGCAGAAGCCGCCGGCGGCAAATATGCCCTGGCTTCCCTCCTCACCAAATACTTCAACACAAATATCAAAGACAACCTTGACAACCTCGCCATGCCATACCACATCATCCTGGGCGACCATACACCCACCGAAGGTACCTTTACCGTATGGCACGGTATAGACAGCGACTGTCACGCCCCCACAACCATAATAGAAAACGCCAACCTGCTGCCCCATATGGAAGACCCGGAAAAATTTTACAAAGCCTGCAAACACTTCCTATAAGCCCTTCCAGCCTCCTCCAAAGTTTGTGCATAAAAATTCATTCCTTGTCAAATAATAGGTTTGAAACTCAACACTCACTTTGCAATGAATTCTTGGCACAAATACAAGGAGGAGTTAATTTTGAAAGCAACAGGAATAGTAAGACGTATTGACGATTTGGGGCGGGTTGTCATCCCCAAAGAAATACGCCGTACACTGCGCATAAGAGAAGGCGACCCATTGGAGATTTTCACTGACCGCGAAGGTGAGATAATCCTTAAAAAATATTCACCCATAGGCGAATTGGGCACCTTTGCAAAAGAATATACCGAAAGCCTGGCCCAAAGCTCTGGCCACATCACCTGTATAGTAGACAAAGACCAAATCATCGCAGTGGCCGGCGGCGCAAAAAAAGAACTGATGGAAAAACACATCTCCGCCGAACTGGAGCGCACCATAAGCAGCCGCAATTCTCACCAAGCCAGCCGCAGCGAACCGGGTTTTGTCCCCATACTGGACGACGAACCCGAAGGTATGTATAACAACCAAATGATAACCCCCATCCTGGCCGAAGGCGATGTGCTGGGTGCCATTATCTTTCTGTCTCCCGACAAAAAAATGGGCGAACTAGAGAGCAAACTGGCCCAAACGGCAGCCGGGTTTATCGGCAAGCAAATGGAGCAATAAAATAATTCATATAACAAAACGGCTCACACAAAAATGAGCCGTTTTTTTGTTGTGATGATGCTTGAAATCCCCAACAACATATGGTAAAATACCCCAATGGACATTATAACTTCTAACTCAAACAAAATCGTCAAGCACGTGCGGGCCTTGCACACCAAAAAAGGCCGCACCACCGCAGGTGCCTTTCTGGTAGAAGGGGCCAAATTTGTCGGCGAAATTGCTCCGCCCTGGGAAATTGAGTTTATCGCAGCTTCCCAGAGCTTCGCAAAATCCCACGGCCTAAAGACTTATGGCAATACGCACACATACATCGTTGCCGACCATATTTTCACCACAATGTGCGATGCGGTAACACCCCAAGGCATATTGGCCGTGGTAAAGCAGCGCACCTTCGGCGTATCGGATGTGCTGCAAAACCAAAACCCCCTGCTGCTTATCCTTGACGAAATTAACGACCCCGGCAACCTTGGTGCCATGCTGCGCATAGCCCACGGCCTGGGCCTTTGCGGCGTTATCCTTTCCGAAAACTGCGCCGATGTCTACAACCCAAAGGTTGTGCGCAGCTCCGCCGGGTCTGTTTTTCATGCGCCTTTTGCTGTGGCCCCTTTGCCCGAAGCTGTGGCCCATCTAAAAGCCCGAAACATCACCGTTTTTGCCGCTTGTGCCTCCGCCGAGAACTCTCTATATAACCTTGATTTTCGCGGCCCATCAGCTATACTTATTGGCAATGAGGCGCGCGGCCTTAGAGACAATGCGCTGCAACGTGTGGATGAACATGTAAAGATACCTATAGTATCCGAATCCCTAAACGCCTCTGTGGCCTGCGGCATACTGGCCTACGAAGCTTTCCGCCAGCGATGCAATACGCTGTAGGAGGTGCGGTGTGAAAAAACTATGCACATCATTATTTACTATCGCAGTAGTGCTGTTGTTCGTAGCGAACGTATACGCCGGCCCTTCACTTTTGCAGATAGAGTATAGGGGCTTTTCCGAATTCAACGAATTACGCTACATGGCAGATAATGCTAATGATGAACAATTGTACGAATTCCTTAGCAGGACTTCTCATCACCGTGCCGGCATCACTGATAGGGAAAGCGCCCAAATGCTTGTTGATAGTTTAGGTCGCGCGCTTATTCCTGCCTTGCCCAATTCAGAAAGTGTAAAGTGGAGCATCACCGTACCATTTGGAGATACTCATTTTCCAAAGAATTGAAGGACATCTTATTGTTCGACATTGGTTTCCCGAAGGATGGACAATCGTTTTTACGTCATTTTATGGGCATGGACATGACAGTTCTCTTATCGGGATGAGAAATATCAGCGCATTTGATTCGCCCACCGCTGCAAGAGGCAAGGTTGAATTCTATCAATTACCAGCCCTCGACAGTCCAGTTGATTTTGTAATTCTTGTTGATGATTATGTTCTTACAGCAAGGTTTGAGTTTGATTTAGGAGCACGGCGGCTTTTGCGCGATGAAAGATTGGAGCAAATCCAAAGGTTCTCATTCGTGCGACTTGATGGCAGTGAAGAATCATCGTGGCTTCAATGCTCACTTGTCGTTGTAGCGTGTGTTGTCACTTTAAGCACTATTGCCATAATTATCATAATACATCGCCGATACACGATTTCATAATCACACACCAGACAGTTTCGCATATTTTCCCTCCTTTTGGCAATAATGTCAAAATAAGGAGGCGACATTATGCTTACAAAGAAAATCCTACGAGAGACATCAGTATGGGCTTTTTGGGCAGCTTTTGGCATTGCGCTGTCCCTGCTGCTCAACAGTCACGTGTTAGTCAATGCCCATGTCCTCACCGGTTCTATGGAAGGCACCATAATGGCTCAAAACCGCGTCTTTGGCCTACGCACCAGCTACATCTTCAGCCAACCCAGCCGCGGCGATATCATCGTTTTCCACTCTCCTCTACCCGACGAATTCCCCCAGCCCTTTATCAAGCGCATTATCGCCCTGCCCGGCGAAGAGATAGCCATAACAGGCGGCATTGTGCACATAGACGGCACACCCCTAACAGAAAGTTATGTACAAACCACAGCCCGACGGGATTTTGCACCAACAACAATACCTTGCGGCCATGTGTTTGTTATGGGGGACAATCGCAATCGCTCGCGAGATTCCCGCGAATGGGGCACAATCTGCAAAACCGACATAATCGGCCGCATTTATGTAGAATTTTCACCTATACCATCAATTATTAGCAACTATGTCTATGCTAATCAATAATACTAGGAGGAATATTATGAACACAAACCCAAAAGTAACAATCACAATGGAAACAGGCGGCACCATGGTTCTGGAGCTGTATCCGGACATAGCCCCCAACACGGTAAACAACTTCATCCACCTGGCCAGCAAAGGCTTTTATGACGGCCTTGTTTTCCATCGGGTCATCCGCGGTTTTATGATCCAGGGCGGCTGCCCCAACGGCAGCGGCATGGGCGGCCCGGGATACGGCATTTTAGGCGAATTTGCCGGAAACGGCGTGCAAAACAGCCTGCACCACACCAAGGGCGTTATTTCCATGGCTCGTAGCCAGCATCCAAACTCCGCCGGAAGCCAGTTTTTTATTATGCATGAAGATTCACCCCATCTGGACGGCGCATATGCTGCTTTTGGCCGCATTGTTGACGGGCAGGATGTGGTGGATGCCATCGCAACCACTCAAACCGGACCAGGTGATAGACCGGCAACACCACAAATCATCAAATCCGTCACTATGGATACTTTTGGTGTAGACTATCCAGAGCCAGCAAAAATGTAGCAATTTTGCTGTGACACACTCATATCTCCTCTTCCTTTGGAATAGACTTGTCATAAGACATATAAGTCAAGCCAAGGAGGAGGATTTTTTTATGGAAATGGAAGAAGCTAAGACGGAGGATATCTTCGCCGCGCCGCGCCAAAACCACCCAAGACCACGCAGCGAAGCCAGAATAAGGTACTATAAACCACCAAATGCCAGAAGAAGACAGCCGCCCCAGCAAGAAAAAAAGCCCACAACGGGCTTTAGAGAGCATTTGGTCTTTCAAGCCATTATTTGCGGAGGCTTTTTGGCGGTGCTGTTGTTTCTTAATATAGTAGATTCCAGCCCAACAAATGCGGTCACAGGTTGGATCAGCAGAAATATATCCCATGATATGCTGGCAGAAGAAGGCGGCGTTGGCGGGTGGCTAAATTCTGTATTTGGTATTTTTGATAATGACCAAGCAGACTATCCCGCAGAACATTATGAAACTTACGGCCATCAAATGGCTACAGAAAACACCACAGAACGGGTCGTTTCCGTAAACCACACCGAAGCGGATGGTCCATATGATTCACGAGTCGACGAGAATATTCTGCGAGAGATAGAGTCATTGGTTGACGTGTACTACGAAAACAACCGCTAGATAACACACCCAGACGTAACAGAACGGAGCGTCACGCTCCGTCGGTTTTACGCTGCGTTACGCAGCGTGGGCTTTACGGAGCGTGACGCTCCGTTCCTCCCTCTAAGTGTTTCGGCGGCTCTTTTGCAAAAACACCGGCAGACGTATTTGCTCTTCATCCCCCAGCTCCCCAAGTTCCGGCGTAGCATATGTACCTTTAGACACATCACTTTTATCGTCACCAGGGGCACCCATTCCTATTTTAATTTCGTCATTGCTTTGGGCTGGCTTGCTTATGCCTTGTGCAAAAGCGGTAGCCACCACGGTTACAATAACTTCGTCATGTATATCATCGTTAATGGAGGAGCCAAAAATGATATTGGCTTCTTCATTTTCCACGCTTTCGCTGACAAATTTAGAGGCTTCGTTAACCTCAAACATAGTAAGACTGGAAGAGCCCGCTACATTAACCAGCACACTGCAAGCACCCTTGATGGAGGTTTCCAGCAAAGGGCTGTTTATTGCGGCTTCCGCCGCCTTTGTTGCCCGACTCTTGCCGGCGGCACGGCCAATACCTATATGAGCCACGCCTTTGTCACGCATAATGGTGCGCACATCAGCAAAGTCCAGGTTAATTTCGCCGGGATTAGATATAAGGCCGGAAATGCCCTGTACACCCTGGGTCAGCACTTCATCCGCCTTTTTAAGCGCATCTTTAAAAGACGCGGTGTCGTCCATGATTTCCAGCAGTTTTTCGTTAGGTATCACAAGAAGGGTATCCACACTGCGGCGTAGCTCTTCAATGCCGCGCACAGCGTTGCTCATACGCACCTTGCCCTCGAAGACAAAAGGCTTGGTGACAACACCCACGGTCAATATGCCCATAGATTTTGCAATAGAGGCTATAATTGGGGCCGCTCCCGTTCCTGTGCCGCCGCCCATACCGCAGGTGACAAAAAGCATGTCGCTACCTTCTATGGCCTTGGCCACATCATCATGAGACTCCTCCGCGGCTTTTGCCCCAATTTCAGGCACACCACCGGCACCCAGCCCCCCCGTAAGTTTTTCGCCAAGTTGTATACGGGTCGCAGCTTTAGAGCGCTTTAGCACTTGACTATCTGTATTTACAGCTATAAAATCAATACCTTCTACATTATCCTCAATCATCCGGTCTACAGCATTGTTGCCGCCGCCGCCCACGCCAATCACACGAATCTTCGCCTTTTGGTCAAAGGATTGGTCAATAAATTCTCTGTCGATGTCAACCATTACTTAAGCCCCTCCTGAAATATCATGAAATATATATTATTCATTACATCTTTACCGTATCAGCCCAAACCGCGGGCGGGCATTGGCATCCCTAATATCTATAAAACCTCTGTCGCTTACAGGAAATTGTTCCATTATGGCCTGCACATTCTGCACTTTAATATCCGCATCGGCAATGGGCCCAAAAAGTATGTTTAAATTACCCACGTGCAGCACTATGTCGAAGGGATCCGCCACGTCCACCACATCCGGCGAAAAATCATAACGCCTAAAAACCCTGGACAATAGCAGAATATTATCAAAAACCAATGGCTCGTCCACTATCAAATATTCGCCTATAGCAAAATTAGGAAAATCTGCCCCAACCACCACGGGCAAGCCGCCAATCGGCACCACCCCTGTAGCAAGAGCCATCCCCCCATCATCTATAAGCAAATATGTACTGGTGTTAGCCAGACGTATATTGGCCACGGGCACCCGCTCTACCACAGATATAGTAACCCCATCGGGCAGCGCCCTGGTTACGCTGGCCTCCCGCACAAATGGCAAACTGCCAATTTGCCTAGCAATACTTCTCGCGCTAAAGGACAGGGTGTTTTGGCCCATGTCAAGCCCGGCAACAGCAATGATATCCGCCGCCGCAATCCTCTGGTTGCCCACAACATCTATGTGCCTAACCTCAAACAAAGGCGAGATAAGCACCGCCATGATGCAAAAGGCAAAAACTGCCACAAACATGACGACACGCAGGGTTTTTTTGCGCTTTCTAATCCTTTTTATCTCCATAGGTCATCCCTTTTAATCAGCATACCCCTTTTTAACGCATTTGTCAAGAAAAATATGCTGTCGCAATCCTTCAATTTGCATTTTTGTTTGCTGCAACATATCCGCTGCTCAAACTCAATAGACCTGTCCGAAAATTGATTCAGCAGGGTTTCCGAACAGGTCTAATATTTGTTCACTAAATTTCGCAATTTGTTTACGCTTTAGACATACTTTGTTAAAATATCGTATGTATAATGCAAAGTGTTGATAAACGATGCCAGCATCTGTTATAATAAGTATCAGGATAGGTATGGCATCTGTACATATGCCAAAGGAGTGATTAAACATGAACGACGATTTTAGAGAAGATTTTAAAGAAGGCGAAAATGAATTTATATTTGGACCGGAACCCATGCCAGAGCCAGAGACAAAACCGGAAGCATCGCAGGATCCAGAGCTTGAATCCGCGTACACACTAAGTCCAGAGCCCGAGCTTGAGCCTGAACCAATACCCGAACCCGAACCGTTATCTATGTACAGCTACCGAAAATCCGGCCCCGGTGATGATTCTCCCGGCACACCTGCCAGCATCAGCCCGGTACAGCCCTACACGCACCACACCCAGCAAAGCGCGCGGGATTATTATGCAGAGTCTTCCCGGGAGCGGGACGAGCGCCGCAAGTCCAACCGCAAATTTACCAGATTTGTGGCCATGGTGTTGATATTATGCACCATCGGCGCACCTTTTGCCGGATTAGGCTTCGGCGTGGGCGTACGCTTCTTCGACAGCGTGTTTCTGCCCGGTTTTCTTAATGATTCCGCCGAGCGCGCCGCCTTTACCTTCGATAACATCAGCGCGCCGTTGCCAACGGCCCAAGGTCAAGGCCTTAGACACAGTTATGTGGAGCTTGTTCAAATGGTCAAGCCCTCTGTTGTGCTCATCAGCGCCACCAGCAACATAAGCAGCTTTGGCTTTAACTTTGGCACAGGTACCTCGGCAGGCAGCGGCATATTAATGTACGAAACATCCACCCGCTATTACATCGCCACCAACGCCCACGTCATCGAAAATGCCCAAGAAGTACATGTATCCATTGCCGGCAGCGAAGAAATACGCGCTGTGCCCGTAGGTCGCGACGATGACGCAGATTTGGCCATAATAGCCGTCTATAAGGCCGATGCCATAGCCGCCGGTGTCACCAGTGTGCGCCTGGCAACTTTTGGAGATTCTAATGTGCTGGAAGGCGAAATCGTCCTGGCCATAGGTAATTCTATGGGCGAAGGCAACACCGTAACCAACGGCATCATTAGTGCCATCGAAAGAGAAATATATGTAGGGGGCCGCCGCCTGGAGATGCTACAAACCAATGCCGCTATAAACCGTGGCAATTCGGGCGGACCGCTGTTTAACCTTAACGGCGAAGTTATCGGCATAAACACTGCAAAATTCTCCGAGCAACTGGCCGAAGGTATGGGTTATGCCATACCTTCCAACCTGGCCATGCCTATTTTAGAACGACTTATGCACGATTACGACCGCACAGAGGAACGTCGGCCAATGATTGGCATCACCATAAGCACATTAACCGAAGAGAATGCCCAAATAGTTATAAGTAGCCTTATAAATCAAGGCGTAGACCCACGCGAAATAAACCTGCCTGACCAAGGGGTAATAATTGGTGGAGTAAGCAGAAACACCCCTGCCGCAAGAGCTGGGCTTAGGATAGATGACATCATCACCGCCGTAAACGGCACAGCTGTCGCAACCAGTGACGAACTTATAGAATACTTCTCCGCCCTTCGCACCGGTGACGAAATCGTCCTCACCATCGTACAGGGCGGCGTCAGGACAATAGATGTGCCCATAACCCTCGGGCCCAACATTCGTTCATTTTAAACAAAGGACAGCGTCAACCCCAGTGGTTGGCGCTTTTTTATAAGCGTGAGCGACCAGCCCAGTCGCCACTATTTCAACAAACTCTCAATCTGCCTATCAGTCATTATCCCCGACAGCATTTTATAAATTCCGGTCTCATCGCGCTCAATTTCCCCGACCGCCCCAACTTTCTCCCAACACTCAAACCCACCCCAGCAAAACGAGCTCCAATTAGCGCTCATCGTCCTGTCACGTTTTACGGCTGTTACAAGCAGCTCCTTAAACAACCCGTCCATGGCCACACCAAGTTCTTTGGACGACAACATCAGGGCATCTTTAATATCCTTGGTGGTGACAATTTCCATACCCCGCACAAATTCCAGCACAGCCCGGCTTACAGGTGTCAACTTCTCCATCCGCTGTTTATGCGGCTTTATTTGCCAATACAGTTCCCGGGACAAATACGTCACCCTGCCCCGATATGCCTTGCTATAAAATACCTCGCCCTGCTCTATCATGGCTACAATGCTGTTCCAGTTGCCGCCTACGGTTCCAGCAAAGGCAAATCACCAATATTGCACAATAGCAAGCCGTTGTGCCTAAAATACGCCCGCAAGGCCGCTATTTTATCATCCACCTATATCACCTCACAGCAACACAAAATCCAGCCGCCGCAGCTCCATATCCGCCTTGGCCACCACAATGCGCACCACGTCGCCTATGGCATATGTTTTGCCCAAGCGGCGACCCACAAAGGCAGATGCCCCTTCAACAAATTCGTAATAATCATCCTCTACACTCTCTATGGCCACAAAGCCCTCCACGGTGTTGTCCAGCTCCACATGCATACCCCGCTGTGCCACATAGGATATTATGCCATCAAAAACCTGCCCCACTTTGTCCGCCATATATTCCACTTTTTTCAACTGCTCCACATCATGCTGGCAGGCATCAGCCCGCCGCTCGTTTTCCGATGACGTCACACATATTTCAAGCAAATCCGCCTCCAGCTGGGCAATTTCATCCTCGCCCAGCTCACCCGCCAAATGCGCTTTGATAATTCCATGTATCATCAAATCCGGAAAACGCCGTATTGGCGATGTAAAGTGACTGTAATACGCCTTTGCCAGTCCAAAGTGCCCCAAGGGATTAGGCGAATACCGCGCCTGCTTTAGGCTGCGCAGCACCTGCTTGCTGATTAACAACGCCTCCGGAGTGTTCTCAATGCGCCCCAACAGGTTTTGCAGGGTCTTGGCCCGCTTGCCACCACCCCTCATGCTGTACCCAAAGTTGCGCACAAAATTCATCAAGGCCTCCATTTTGGCCCGGTCCGGTTCCTCGTGGGTTCTGTATATAAATGGTATATCCATCCAATGATACGCCGTGGCCACAACTTCATTGGCCGCCACCATAAATTCCTCTATAATTGACGTGGCAGCATTGCGCTCCCGCCGTGTGATACTTGTCGGGCGACCCTTTGCATCCACCAATATTTTACATTCGGGAAAACCAAATTCCAGTGCCCCTTGAGCAATGCGCCCGGCCCTAAGCAAGCCCGCCAGGTCGTTCATGTCCCTAAAAATCTGCAAGAACTCCGGATATTTCTCGCCATGAGGCGAATCCGGGTCGCCCAATATATCCGCCAAATCCTCATAAGTCACCGCATGATCAGAATGTACCACAGACCGGCAAATCTCCTGGCCCACAACCCGCCCGTCACGGTCAATATCCATCACGCAACTAAGGGCCAGCCTGTCCACACTAGGATTTAACGAACATATGCCGTTTGACAGCTTTTTAGGCAGCATGGGAATAACCCTGTCGGCCAGATACACACTGGTGCCACGTTTTAGGGCCTCTTTCCATAGCACCGACCCCGGCCGCACATAATGGCCCACATCAGCAATATGCACATACAGCCGATAGCCGCCGTCATCCAGACGCTCCAGGGACACCGCATCGTCAATATCCTTGGTGTCCTCGCCGTCTATAGTCACCGTTGGCAAGTCACGAAAATCCCGCCGCCCCGCAAGCTCACCGCCTAACACAACATCCGGCAAATCCTCTGCCGCCCGTTGCACCGCTTTGGGGAAAACATGGGGTATGCCGTGCCCAATTACAATAGCCAGCACATCCATGCCAACATCTGTTGCATCCCCCAAAACTTCACGTATCTTACCCTCAAATCCCCTACCCGTCCCCCGTCTGTCAATGGCGGCAACCACTTTTTGGTCAGGCTTTGCGCCGTTTCTAAATTCAGACGGAATAAAAACCACAGGAAACCGCTTGTCATCTGGCACAACCCGCCCCGGCCGCCCATCATGGTACGTGCCAACAATCTTCACCGCACTGTTGGCTACAATCTGCACAATCTCTCCGGCCAAACTTGGCCCAGCCTTTCTTTCGGTTACACGGCAAAACACCTTATCCCCATGTATGGCATCACCAGCACTGCCCGGCGGGATAAACACATCACCGTCAGCCGACAACACAAAACCAAAACCCCTAGCATTACCCTCATACGGCCCAAAAACCAGGCCGGCCGCCGCCGGGGTTATCACCTTACCTTTTCTGGTCAGCAAAGCTCCGCCCCCTGCCATTATCTCATCCAGCACATGGCAAAATATCCCGTATTGATTATCCGGCACATCCAGCATAACCGCTAGGTCCCGCACGCCCATGGGCCTATATCCCACCCCATTTATAAGTTCAATAATTTTATCTCTATACAAATTTTGTATCTCCTTCCAAAATGTTCCACGTAGAACATGTCCTATCGTAACCCACTACTCCACTACCAACGTAAAAATAATCACTTGTGGTCGTGCAAATACCCTGGGCAAATATTCTCCCACACCCCGTGTCACATATACAGGCGTACCCGCCGGACAATACGCCCACCCACTTTTAAACCGCCGACCATAGTTGGTAATATTATTTGTAAAAGTAAAATATGGCACCCACATACCAAAAAAGGTTATCTGTCCGCCATGAGTATGCCCTGCCAGCACAAGATCCGCGCCGCTCACATCCCAACCCATCACCACATCAGGGTTATGGGTCAACAAAATGACAAAATCATTAGGCTCAGCCTCTGCCATGGCCTGACCCACATCGGTGCTGCCCTTCCAAAGATCGCCAACACCGCCTACATAAAAGTTTTCCCTGATATGTGTACCGCTATTTAACAAAAATGTCATTCCATATTCTTCCATGGCGCCGGAAAGGGCATTACGACTATCATGATTGCCCTCTACACCAAAAAAGCCATCCACGGTATCTATTTGCGCCAATTGACCGATTATACGCCTAGTGGCCGCTTCGTTGGCATGTATGTCACCACCCAACAGCACCAGATCTATATCCATGGCATTAAGCCTGCCAACAACGGCATCCAATCTTTGTGGGCTGATGTTATGGATATCTGCAATAAAAGCTATCCTGTATCCATCCATATGCATTGGCACCCCGGAACTTAAAAAAGACACTTCCACATATTGTATAATTCTATCAAGGGTCAGTGCATGGGCAATGTGTATCATCCCTATGACCATTATCGCAGCCAAAATCACTGCCAAAATTTTCTTAGCCATATCATGCCTCCTCCAAGCAGCATTATACCATAGTTTGGCAAACAATCCCATAATTATTTCATTTTTTGTGGCCAAAATAAGCAGATGATGATATAATTGGAGTGATTAATATGCGATTTGTGACAAAAGCAGCAATATTAGGCCTGGCGGCCATCGTGGCTACCGCCACCTATTCCAACGACATTAAACGCTGGTATTTTAACCGCCAGCCAGACCCCCACCAGCCACCCACCGCCCAAGACGAAATTGACCTGGCCCAATTTGGTGCATATTATCTGGGAGATGTTGCCCAAAAAGAACTGTACCTCACCTTCGACGAAGGCTACGAAAACGGCTATACGCAAGTGATTTTAGACGTGCTGACGGAAAAAAACGTCCCCGCCGCGTTTTTTGTCACCAAGACCTATATCCGCGATAATCCCGAACTCATCGCCCGTATGGTGGCCGAAGGCCATGTGGTTGGCAACCACACCATACGCCACAAAAGCTCACCGTCTCTGTCTAAAGCCGAAATGGCGGCGGAACTTACCGGCGTGGCAGATCTTTTTAAAGAAATTACCGGCCAGGACATACCGCCTTTTTTTCGGCCGCCTATGGGAGAATACAGTGAGCAAGTACTAGCCATAACCCAGACCGAAGGTTATCACACAATTTTTTGGAGCTTTGCATATCAAGACTGGCTTAAAGACCGTCAACCCGGCGCGTCAGCGGCCCACAAAAAAGTTATGGACAACCTACACAACGGGGCAATTTTGTTGTTACATGCAGTATCATCATCCAATGCCGAAGCCCTTGGCAGCATCATCGACGACGCCCGGGCCCAAGGCTACGAATTTAAATCCCTATGGGACTTACCAAATATATCATCTGGAGGAAAATTATGGAATCATTTAGAATAAGACTGGACTACAACAATATGCTGGCAGAGTTTGTGGGGCAAGACGGCATAAACCCGGCAGAAATCGACAAAATCCAAGCCAAAATTGACGCTGCCGTGGCGGCCATGGCGGCCAAACGTGACCAAATGGCCTGGCGCGACCTGCCTCATAATCAAGACAACGTAGTATCAGACATATTGGCCTATGCCGCACAGGTGCGCGCAAAATTCGACACCCTTGTGGTCTTCGGCATAGGCGGTTCGGCCCTTGGCCCTATCGCCTTGCAGCAGGCCATACACAGCCCATTTTACAATATTTGCCAAACCCACCGCAGTGGCGGCCCACGCCTGTTTGTGGCAGATAATATCGACCCCGCCACCATGGCCCGCCTCCTTGATATGGTGGATTTAAAAACCACCCTCTTTAGCGTGGTATCCAAATCCGGCTCCACGTCCGAAACCATGGCCCAGTTTATGATTATCAAAAACATGTTGGAGCAAAACTTGGGCAAATCAGCCGCAAAAGACCATTTGGTTTGCACTACCGATCGCGAAAACGGCAATCTAATAAAAATAGCCCGCACGGAGGGCTACAAAACCTTTTATATTCCCGGTGGCGTTGGCGGGCGTTTTTCCCAACTATGCCCCGTTGGCCTGCTTCCCGCGGCTATTTGCGGCATAGATATACGTCAGCTACTGGCCGGCGCGGCTTATATGGACGATTTGTGCAAAAGTGACAATAATCCCGCATATATGTACGCCATTTTGCATTACATAGCCATGATGCGCGGCAAAAACATCAGTGTCATGATGCCCTATGCGGATTCCCTAAAATACATTGCCGATTGGTATGCCCAGCTGTGGGCAGAATCCCTTGGCAAAAAATATGACCGCGCGGGCAATGTGGTAAATGTAGGCCAAACGCCGGTTAAGGCCCTGGGCGTCACCGACCAGCATTCCCAGGTACAACTGTACGTCGAGGGCCCCTACGACAAAATTGTAGTGCTGCTGGGCGTAGACAGCTTCCACGCGGACGTGGAAATCCCCAAAACCTTCGCAGACGTACCCAGTCTCGGCTTTTTAGGCGGCCACACCTTGGCCCGGCTTTTAACAGCAGAGCAGCAGGCCACCGAATATGCCCTAATGAAAGCCGGCAGAATGAATATGACCATCACCTTGCCCCAGGTAAACGAATTTACCATAGGCCAATTGCTGTATATGCTGGAGATGGCCACGGCCTTTGCCGGCGAACTGCTGGATATTGACGCCTTTGATCAGCCCGGCGTGGAAGAGGGCAAAAATGCCACATACGCATATTTCGGCCGGCCCGGCTATGAAACCAAAAAAGCCGAGATGGACGCCGCCCCTGCCAAAAACCCAAAATATATCATATAGGGGGCACAAATTATGAATCGTTTAAAAAAGCTGGCTTCGTTTTTAATTGTCGCCATGGGTTTGATTTTCCTCACAGGATGCGACAGCCCAAGGCACACCGCCGAAGCGACCCCATCGGAAATATTCCACAACTTCTTTGCAAATAATTTCCATATCATAGAATACGAGGGAATACACGGCCCCTGGCAATTATGGGGCCGCAACACCCAGGGCGAAACAAGGCTGACCAAAATAGTCATCATCAATCAAATTGATGAATTTGAACACCCCGTGCTGGCTCTTGGTGAGTTTGCCCTGCAAAATGACAATACTCCGGGGCCGGGGTTTCTCAACGCATACCTTATCAGAGACGGCCGGCTAAAAAGCGATATAACCCAAGCCGAATCTTACGCCATTTTTAGAGACCACGGCAATTATGCCGAAGGCTGGCACGCCCTTAGGGCCGATGGCTCTACATTTATAGCCAGTGTCCAAGGAGAAAACCTGCTTTTCTTTGATTTTTCCGGTGATGTTAGAACCGATGGTAG
>WQVZ01000027.1 GCA_009785595.1 Defluviitaleaceae bacterium
GGTTTTTCTTCCGGCGGTTTGGCCTGCTGCTTGGGATGGGTTTTTGCCATTTGCGGCTCTGCAACGGCCATAACCTCTACAACCCTTGGTCCGGCCGCATGCTCTATGCACGCCACTTCCAACATCAACCGCCCATGGCCGCCCGCGTGACGCATACCGCGGGATAGCTCGGAAAAAATGCCGATAAGGCCGATAATGTCGTGATAATTATCGTCTTTAGCTTTGGCGGCCTCCATCAGCATATTGCGCAGGTGGTGCAGCAACTCCTCCACAAATTGGCCAAAATCCCGCCCCTTTGCGGACATTTCTTCTATAATTTCCAGGCATTTTTGCGCATCCCGGCCCATCAAGCTCTCTATCAGGGCAAAAAACACCCCATCATCCACCGAGCCTGTAACCTCCAACACCCCAGCTAGGGTTATTTCTTCGCCATAATACAGCGCAGCGCATCTGTCCAGTATGCTTAGGGCATCGCGCCAGGAGCCATCCGAAAGACGGGCCACATAAGCCAGCGCATCGGACGTTACGGCAATGCTCTCGCCCTCCATAAAACGCCCAAGGGCCTCCGTCATCTGCTCCTGGGATGCTCTGTGAAAGTCAAAGCGCATAAGACGAGAATGTATGGTGGCAGGGATTTTTTGCGGGTCGGTGGTGGCCAAAATAAATATAACATGGGGCGGCGGCTCTTCCAGGGTTTTCAGCAAGGCATTAAAAGCCCCGGCGGACAACATGTGCACCTCGTCCACAATGTACACCTTATACCGCCCCGTGGCGGGATATCTCACCTCTTCCCGCAAATCCCGTATATTATCCACCCCATTGTTGCTGGCGGCATCAATTTCTATCACATCCAGACTGGTGCCGGCAGCAATATCTACACATGGGCGGCACACCCCACAGGCTTCGCCACCCACAGATGCTTCGCAATTAACTGCCCGGGCAAAAACCCTGGCGCAGGTGGTTTTGCCCGTGCCCCGGGTGCCACAAAACAGGTATGCATGGGATAAACGACCCAGCTCTATTTGGTTTGTTAATGTTCTTATGATATGTTCTTGGCCCACAACGTCCGCAAAGGACGTGGGGCGTAGCTTGCGGTATAATGCGGTGTAGATATTATTCGACCTCCTTAGTATTTGGAAATTATCAGGCAATAGGGCCTGGGCCTGTCAAGTGGGCTGTGGCCTCTAAATTCTTTAATGTGATCAATGCTGAATGAATTTATGCTGCAACGCACTGTTATGGTGCTTTCCTCATACTCGCAATCCAGCCATACGTTCCACAATTCAATTTCGTCAGTATTTTGCAGGTGTTTTTTAATGTATGAAATCAAATCTACGACCAAAGGCTCTTCGGCCCTTTCATCTAAAAAATCAAGTTCTAGCCCTGCGTGATGCCTCTTGCGCGAATGTAGCCTGCCAACATAATCTACATCTGTTCCATGAGGAGAAATATCATCTGGAATAATACAAAGGCTATTATTTGGCATCCATATGAGCTTTGCGGTTCGATTTTGGAATAAATAATCGGTTTTCCAATAATTGGGTAAATCAATTCCTAGGGCTTCCAAATCTTCTATAGAAACCCAACCTTCATACGAGCCATCCGGAATACTTATCGAATAAGATTCCAGCGGCACATCGCTAGATAGAAACCAGTATTTGCTCATCGTTCGCCTTCCTTCCTTCATGTGGGCGGATATAGAATCCGCCCCTGCGATACAAAAATTGCGGATCGAACCTACACATGTCATTCCAATTTTGGTCGAGTTGCGCAATATCGTAGGGACGACCGGGGCGGTGTCACCACGGCTCGCGTATCACAACCCACACAATATCGCCTGGTTGTTTGCCAATTTTTGCGCGGATATCTTTCAAAACACCTATCACATAACACACCGACCCGTCGGGGTTTTTCACACCCATATTGACGATGCTGCCCTCATAAGGTTCGCCGTCAAAGGTGGCGTGTACCTTCACACGCCCTTTGCCAAATTCCGCCCGTATGTCATAAGGGAAAGTCACATAGGCGCCGCCTTTGCCGGCAGATGAAGCCTGTATCACCGCCTCATATTCGTACATCTTTTTAGCCATCATTTGTCCCCCAGTATCCACCCGGCAATATCTCTAATAACCAGTGCATCCACCCTGGCTCTGGCCCGACTTTGGCTGTAGCCCAAGTTGGGACGATGCGGCGCAAAAAAGTGATTAAGCCCCTGATATAATATAAATGTGGCGTTGTCTCGGCCATAAAACAGCTCTTGCCAGGCCACAAAGCAATAGTCTGCTAAAATTTGCAGGTCTTCGGAGCCTTGCAGGATAAGAAAAGGCACGTCAATATAAGGCAAAAGCCCGGCGATGTTAAGGTTATTTACACTGTGCAGAAAACTGATAGGAAAACCCAATGCCATGGCCTGATTGTTAAGAAAATTATAGGTGCGCGGCAGAGTGTTTTCGTTAATGGCCATAATGCGCTCCAACAAAAAACCCACAGGCAGACCGGGCACTGGCACCCCATCCGGCAGACCAGCTCTGGCCGCCGCCTGGTGGCGCAAAAACCCGGCTTGAGATTCCACAATATCAAAAAAGCCACGGGGCGACCCGGCCATAGACACCACACCGGCGACCTGGGGATGATGATAAGCCACATAGGGGGCTACAATGCCGCCCTGAGAAAAACCAATGATGTATATATCACCCACGACACCAAGAGAGCGCCATCTGGCGGCCAAATTGATAGCATAGCTTATATCATCCAGGGTTTCGTCATGGATGGTCATACGTGCCGGCAATGGGTGCTGATAATATCTTTTATTAAAGCGCACGCTGGCTATACCTCGCTGTGCCAAGCCATGGGCAATGTCTCTAAAAATAGTCATACCACCAAAGGCCGAATTGTAATTAGCCTGGCCTGAACCCTGTATAAGTATGGCCACAGGGGGCTGCGCCGCATTTTTGGGTAGTGTAAGGCGACCGTACAGATTGTATGGGCCAAAGGTCATGGAAAGCTCAGTAAAACCTGTGGGGTTAGCATGGATATTGGGCATAGGCACAACCGCCCACACCAACAAAAAGGCCAAGAAAATTGTCGAAATTCGTCGCATAAAAATTCCTCCAAAGGTGTTGCAATCCTATTAGGCAAATGAATCTTCGGACGGCCAACAGCGGCCCCACTCGCATAAAGCCCAACATATATTACCAGGCATTACTATACCCATTACATACACTAGCCACTAAGCAATACAGTAGAATTAGATTTACGCGGGTGACGGCATTACTCGTTGTACCCGCCTTGTTCAGGAATCCGGATCAAGCCCGGGATGACAAATTGTGCACACGGGCGATCGTCCCGGTCGCCCGTGTCTGCGGACGTATGCTCCCACCCCTATGTTATCCACCGCACCTTTTCCCCATCATAAAACCCCTTGGCCCCGGGCTCTTCGTCGGCATAACCCACAGCAATGATGTTAAATGGAATTTCGTCCTCAGATAAACCAAGTATCTCGCCAATCACCGGCATAAGCTGCTCCTTTGGATACACCCCGCACCAACACGTGGCCAGACCCATACCCTGGGCGGCCAGCAGTATATTTTGGGTGGCAGCAGCACAGTCTTGGGGATAAAACCCGCTGGCTATCTTGTTTTGCTCCTGCTCTTGGGCCAGGGCACATATAACAATGGCCGTAGGCGCTTTGCGCAGCATTTTGGCAAATTTATGGGCATCTGCTAGTTTATCCAGCACTTCTCTGTTGGTAATGACCAAAAAACGCCAGGGACGGCTGTTGCAGGCGGATGGGGCGTGCATGGCCGCTCCCAGCAAGGTTTCCACTTGCCCCTTTGTCACGGGATTTTCTTTGTATTTCCGCACACTGCGGCGGTTTTTGATGGCGTCCATCACTATACGTCAACCTCCTTAAATTTAATCTCCAGCGAATCACATACAGGCATATAGCCAATTTTTTGGTAAATACTATTGGATGTGGGGTTGGTTAGGCTGTATATAGCACACACCGGGCAAAGCCCCTGTCCAGGCACAACTGGCTTATTTGGGCCACCACAGAACCGGCATAGCCCTGCCCGCGGAAATACGGCGGCGTGTACACATAGCCCACACCTGCTACACTTATCATTTCGCGGGTTATCCGGGCCATAGACACGGCCATGCCGTTGTCTTCTAATATATAAAGCGTGCCACTGTCAATTAGATAGCTATGCATCTCGGTATTTTCGTCCACATGACTGTATGAGTCGCCAAGCCTGTAAAAATCATTGGCCCAAAAGGGCAAAAATGCCATGTCGTTTTCTCTTGCCGGGCGAAAATGGCCTATTTGCGGAATTTCCGGGTTGACCGCGGTAAGTTCATATATGCGCTGGCTCATGTGTATTTTGTGGTCAAGCCCCTTAGCTGTGCAATATGCCGCCGTAAAAGCCTCGGCCAGACTTTTTTCTGTTGTAACACCCGGCACAGGGATGTTTGCCTCTATCAAACCATTCATTAAGCGTTGTACTGCGGCATCGTCCACAGTATTGCCTACGGCATACAAAGTAAGGTTAAATGGCGGCGTCATCAGCCCCACCAGGGATATACGGCCGTCATTGGCTGCTGTAGCCATTACCCAATTGGCCGGGTTCCGCCAGCCAAAGGTGTCTCGGCCTTCCGCGCCCATAATAACATTGCCCAAAATAATCAAATTTTGCGCTTCATTTTCCATCAAAACATCAAAAACATCAGCATGGAAGGCCTTCACATCGTCATATAATTTAAAATCCATCCAGGCGCCCCCTCTTTTATATGATTGTACCACCTTGGCAGCTATTGTTCAAGAAAATAAAATGGCTTGCAGCCAGCGAATTTTTATGATAGACTATTGCCCAAAGGAGTGATTTTTTAATGTATGAAAACGAGCAAATGGCACCAATGGAGCCAATAACGTCAGAAGGCGGCTCTGTCACCTTTATCCAGCAACTGCACAAGCACGGCAGCAGCCCGCTGTTTTTGACGGGCATAATCCTGTTTACAGTTGGCAGTGTTATGAGCACTATACTTTCGGCCAACCTTTTCGCCATATTTCCTTTGGCTTTTTTGGCTTTGCCGGTTGTGGCCTTGTTCCTCATTTATGCCGCAAGCAAATCCCCAAAGCTGCCGGAAAAAACCCTGCCTGCCCTTACATTGGTTAAGGTACATGCAATAATCGGACTGGTGTTGGTGTGTATAATAGCAGCAATCTTCGTTATTGTCGCTCTCATCCTTACCGTTACAGCAGCGATAGAGCCTTGGGTTGCTGGGGCAATGGTCATTACAGTGATTATCATGTTATTTGTTTTGGCCATCCTTACAGTGTACTTCATCTTCTACTTTGTTTCTCTTTTTAGAATCCTAAAAGACATGCGCGAAGGCATACTGCACAATAACATCACCAATGTGCGCGGCGTGACTGCCTTTACGGTTGTAAATATCATCTCCATTGCCTTGGGTGTGCTGGGTTCTTTGATAGGCCTTCTTATGCTGGGGGCTACAAATGTCATCATGGATGAACTGTACTGGGCTTTGGGACCTGACTTCCACTTTGTAGAAACCATGCTAGAGGGCATCATGGCGTCGATGGCGGTATCCATGATGTTTAGCCTTGCAACCATGGCAGGCATCGTCCTTTTGCTGATATCCCTTAACAAATTTAACAGCAGCCTGGCCCACAGATAAAAAGATAGCAAAAAGGGAGGCACAATGCCTCCCTTTTTTATATGCCTGACCCGTAAGGGATTCGAACCCTTGTTACCGCCGTGAAAGGGCGGTGTCTTAACCCCTTGACCAACGGGCCTTGCATGTGCCTAAAAATAAGCACTGGGACATTATAGCACAGCCAAATACGAAATGCAAGAAGAAATTTTTGAAAAAGGAGAGGTCACAATGAAAAAAATACTGTTTACCGGTTTTGAGCCCTTTGGCGGCGAAATTGTAAATCCGTCTCGAGAGGCCATAATGGCATTGCCTACAGAAATTGACGGCATAAAGATTATAACTGCCGAACTTCCCGCGGTTTTTGGCAAAAGCACAACAAAATTATATGACCTATTAGATAACCATCAACCCTGTGCCGTAATTTGTATAGGGCAAGCCGCAGGCAGGACCGCCATTAATATAGAGCGGGTGGCCATAAACTGCGATGATGCCCCAATGGCCGACAACGAAGGCAACCTACCCACAGACCAAAAAGTAGCAAAAGACGGCCCCGCCGCATATTTTGCCACCCTGCCAATAAAGGCCATGGTGCAAAACATGAAGGACGCAGGCATACCGGCCGTCATATCCGACACAGCAGGAACATATGTGTGCAACCACCTTATGTACAATGCCCTGCATTATGCCACCACAAGGGGCGTGCCCATGCTGGCGGGTTTTGTGCATATACCATATCTGCCGGAACAAACTGTAAACAAACCCAGCGCCCCATCAATGCCCATGGAACTGGTCGTTAAAGGCCTTATGTCCATGGTGCGCACTTTGGGCAAAAAACCTTATCAGAAGTTGTGTTAAGCCAGTTTTTTCAGACATACGCGGCCTTGGGATATTAGGTCTATTTCTTTGCGGTTATTTCTTTGTACTTTTTGCCCCAGCTTTCCATGGCAGCAATAATAGGTCGCATGGCTTCGCCCAGGTCGCTCAGGCTGTATTCCACTCTTGGCGGCACTTCCGGGTATACGGTGCGTGTTAGTATGCCGTCATCCTCCAAATCCCGCAGATTGTCCGTCAAAACTTTTTGACTTATACCTTGCAGGCTTTTTTGCAGCTCTCCAAACCTCTTTGGGCCGGCAAGTATGTCTCGCAAAATAAGTGGTTTCCACTTGTTTCCGATTAAATCTACTGTTGTAGCCACCGGGCACAGCGGCAAGTCTTTTTTCGAAATCATATCTATTCCTCCAGTACATCATGGTTAGTCAAGCATAATATCGGCCAAAAATCCCGCAAAATCACAATAGTTACAAAAAGTAACCTACCCAACAAAAAGGTGCGTACTTTTCAAAAGGCCGCTAAAGGTGTAGAGTGGATATAAGTCGCGGTATATGGCCGTGCAATTATAAAAACATAAACCTGGGGGTAAAATCTATGTCACCAACAAAAAAAGTTTTGTTTGCGGTTGTCGCAACGCTTCTGGTTATTGCGGCAAGCGTGTTGGCAGGTCTTTTTCTGACACGTCCAGGTCTGGGCGACATTACCCCGGGCGATACAATAGACTTTGGCGGGCATGAATGGCTCGTGCTTGATATAAACGGCGGCAATGCCTTGATAATAAGCGAAGCCATAATAGAGCACAGAGCCTATAATTATTCTTTTACAAGCACAACATGGGAGGAAAGCTCATTGCGCCGATGGTTAAACGATGATTTTTACCACCGTTTTGCGGCCGACGAAAGAAGGCGCATATCCGAAACGCACATAGCCAACGACAACCCATGGTTCGACGCAGGCAGCACCAATGCAACAACCGATAAAATATTCCTGTTAAGCATTGATGAAATAGTACGATATTTTGGCGACAGCGGAGAATTGGGGAGCAAACCGGACGGTCGTTGGTGGTTTTCTGACCCATACGACTACGCCCGCATGGCCTATGATGTAAACGGCAACGTTTCTTGGTGGTGGTCACGGTCATCCGGCAACCATGACAATCTTGCCGCTTTTGTGTTCACAAATGGAGGTATCTACATGCTCGGCACTGCTGTCAGCGACACCAGCGGCGGTGTGCGCCCCGCTTTGTGGCTTAGTCCGTAAAAATTCCTAATTTGCATTGCCAAATATCTTAATGGCCTTGTGTTGCACCTCCAGCTCCAGCCGGTTTAGATAGCGAATCTCTCCGTCTATGCAACAAAGGTTATCATCAGGCGAATTTATTATCACATTTTTCACAGGAACAATCTGCACATTGGGCTGCTTGTGTATCCTTTTGCGCAGGATGGATATAAAATTTAATATCCGCCGCAGTATGCCGCGATTTTCTACCATCAAAAGCTCTGCATAACCATCATCCATAACGGCGTTGTTGATAAGCGTCATGCCGGCACCGGCATGTATACAATTGTGCACGGCGCAAAAATCCGCCCGCAGCGTGCGCGTCTGCCCGTCATAATGCACTTCATATGTGTTGGCTTTAAAAGAAAATATTTTCTTAATCAAGGATTTGTAATAGCTGAATTTGGTCTTGGTTTTAAATTTTTCCATCTCCTGCACCATCACGGCGGCAATGCCATAGGAGAAAAACAGCATAGTCTGTATGCCCTGCCGCGATTGGATAAAATCCACGCTGCGCACGTTTTTTGCCAGGATATCTGCGGCGGCGACGGCTATGTCTTCAAGGGCATGGGGGATCCTCAGCATACTAGCAACATCATTGCCGGTGCCTGCAGGTATGATGCCAAAAACCACATCACAGATCGCATCATCAACCACCTGGGCATATCCATTTATAACCTCATGCACAGTGCCGTCGCCGCCTAGTATAACGATATATTTTGCCCCAAGGGACACAATATCGCGGGTTATGGCCGTGGCATGGCCGGGCCCGGTGGTTTCGTGCAGGATATATTCCTCTCCGGCCCGCTTCAACAAGGCCACAAAGGCATCTTTGTATCTTTCTGCACCGCCTCGGTTGGCATATGGATTGTATATTATGTGGTATGGGTGCATGTTGTATGTATTGCTCATAATTATCTCCTTACGTCAGCACTCTCATAATGGCATTTACCAGCGGGTCAAAAACAATAGCAACCAAATTAAGAATTATGGCAAAAGCCAGTATTATCTGCAAAAATTTCTCTGCTTGGGCAATTTTTACACCAACCATGGGATAGAATGTGTTTAAGACATTGGCGCCGTCCAGAGGATACAGAGGTATAAGATTAAACAAGGCAAACGAAATATTAAATACAGCCGCCCGCCACAAAACCCCAGACACAAAATGGGCGGCATCGGGACTCATCCCGGCGCCAAAATTTAAAGTAAAGATTTGATAGACGACGGCAAAAAGCATCCCCAGCATAATATTAACCAAAAAGGACATGGCAAATATAATAAGCATGGCCTTTTTTCGGTCCGCATAAGAAAAAGGCGTCAAACGCGCGGGATTGGCCCAGCCATAACCAAAAAGCACCATAAAAACGCTGCCCAATATGTCCATATGCTTCAGTGGATTGAGCATCAGCCGCCCCTGCCGCTTTATGCCCGTATCACCTAGCTTGTAAGCCGTTAGGCTTTTGATATATTCGTGAACAGTAACGGCAATGATAACGCCGGGTATGGACATTAAGATATTATATATATCAAACATAATAGCAGTCCTCCTGCCAGCTCGCGGGGTTGTTGTCAATATATTGCCAGATGCGTTGGTAGTCGGTTTCGTTACGGATGATGTGGTCGTGGTAAGATTTCTGCCATATCGAATAACCTATTTTCTTCGTTACGACACCTTTGAATTGCTTAACTATCCGGCCAATCGTAGGGGCGAACTGTGTTCGCCCGCTAACGTCATCCGTAATTGAAATAATAAAATGCAGATGATTTGGCATAATCACATATTTATCAACAGACACGCAGGAATACACAGCGTGCAAATGCTGAATTTCGCCATCTATTACTTTGCCGATATCTGAAAGATCCGGGCGAACATAGTTCGCCCCTACGTTACTCCATAGCAGCTTCCGCTTATCCCGCACGCACATGGTCACAAAATAGCACCCCACGGCGGAATAATCATATCCTGCTAAGCGCAAATTTTTTCTCGACATATCGTTACCGCCCAAAACTTTCCTTAACATTAACACAACCCGCCAATATTGTAAAGACATTTATACACCCAAGCCCTCATATACTTGTACCAACACAGCATTGGGGGCATTATATGAATAAGACAAGAACAATAAGGACTATCAAAACCGCCTGTGTGTACACAGGCATAATATTTGGGGCGGGTTTTGCTTCCGGCCAGGAGCATCTTACGTTTTTTCTGCGTTACGGCCCTTGGGGCATTGCCGGCATTGTTGTGGCCGGTGCTCTGCTGGCCCTGTGTGGCTGGGGTGTAATGGACATATGTGTGCGGCAAAAAATAGGCGGATATAGAGAGTTTATGGCGGCGGTGTTTGGCAAACGCCTGGGCGGTGCGCTGGATATTGTCACCGGAATTTTTATTTTTGTTATATTTTCGGCCATGCTGGCGGGCACAGGGGCATTGGGCAGCGAAGCATTGGGACTGTCGTTTTCCTTTGGCGTGGTGGTTGTAGCGGCACTGGCTTTTGGGGTGCTGTTGTTTGATTTGCGAGGTATGGTAGAAATTAACACACTGGTTTCGCCCATACTGGTGGTTGGCGCGCTGTTTTTGGGGCTGTATGCTGTTTTTACCTCTGCATATCCCACTTTTTCATTGGGTGTTGCCACCACCAATTGGCCCACATCTGCTCTAATCTATGCATCATACAATATGATAACCGCCGTGGCGGTGCTGGCCAGTATGCCAAAGCTGGTGACAGACAGAAGCATAGCCAAATGGGGCGGCATTATTGGCGGGCTGTTTTTGGGCATTATTGGCGTTATATTGTCGGTGGCATTGCTGGCTAATTTTGAGCTGGTACAGGGAATGCAGCTGCCCATGTTGGCTCTTGCCGCCAATTACGGCGGTGCCATGGAGTATTTTTATATGATTTTGCTGTTTTTGGCGGTATTTACCACGGCGGCCACGGCGGGTTTTTCTTTGGTACACTGGCTTGCGGCCCGCACGGGCTTGCCCGGTCTGCGCCTAAAAATAATCATCACCCTTGGTGGTATCGTTGCCGCCCACGCAGGTTTTTCCAATATCGTCACCCATGCCTATGCGTTTTTTGGGTTTTTGGGTTTGTTTATTATGTTTGCCATTATTGTTTATTTCATCAAGGGGTCGACGTGTTCCAAAACTCCGAATAGGGCGTGCCAACACGCCCAAGCTTCGCGAAAAACGCATTGAAACGCTGCGACTTTTCGCTCGCATAAGGAGGTTTCGGAGCACGTCTGGTACAAACGTGCATAAACCACATAGGCGGCTCGTATACATAGTACAGACTAAAGTTCGTCCGGAGGTAAAATTATGAAGAGGATTATTTTTTTGGCGGTTATTTTGATGGGTGTTTTGGCCCTTTCCGCCTGCGCCGCCATACAAGAAAGGGTGGACGCCAACGCATACGAAAGAATCCACAGGCAGCTTTTAAATATGGAAAGCTTTGTGGCCCAGGCTACGGTTACATATATTTCTAATAACAACAGCCACACGTACGAAACCACCCAACACGCCCGCACCACAGGAGAATATCGCATTGAGGTGACAGCACCCGAAAGCGTGGCCGGCAACACTACTATTTTTGACGGCACCACTATTTTTCAATTTAACCCACGCACCGATGGCAGAATGTCCCAAACCACCCAGGAAGCACCGGAGCGTTTGGAGATAATGCTGACATCCTTTGTGCGCAACTTTGTAAGAAGCCAGGATGTAAGCATATCCGCCGCGGCCATGGACGAAAGCCAGGTCACTATATTAGAAGCCCAGATACCCGGCCAGCACCCATATATGTCCATACAAAAGCTATGGGTCAACAATGATACATTACTGCCAGTGCAGATGATAATTTATGACGCAAACAGCACCGAAAGAGTTATTGTAATTTTTAATAGTTTTGAGTATAATGTTGATATCGACGACAGCATGTTTAGGGCTGAAGCAAACTCAAACTAATCAAGGGGTGCGCAAAAGATGGAAAAATACGCAAGAGCAGTGGCAGTAGTAAGCCTGCCCAATGTGGCAAACAATATCGGTGTTGTAAGGAAAATGGTTGGGCCGGGCGTGCGCGTAATGGCCGTGGTAAAGGCCAACGGCTATGGCCATGGTATTTACGAGGTTTCTCAAACAGCCGTAAACGCCGGGGCCGACTGGCTGGGCGTAGCCACGGTGATGGAAGGGGTATTTTTGCGCCGATGGGGCCTAACCTGCCCCATACTGGTTTTAAGCCCTGTTTTTGAGGAAGAATACGAAAACCTGATACTTCACAACCTTATAGGCACCATATTTAGCCTTAACACAGCCCAAGAGCTGGCCCGTGTGGCTACGTATCTGGAGCGGCCCGTAAAGGTGCATGTTAAGATAGACACCGGCATGAACCGTGTGGGTTATAACGCCCAAAGCGACGAGGCCGCCCAGGCATCCGCCGAAGAAATTGCGGCCATATCCCGCCTGGAAGGTTTAGAGCTTGACGGCATATATACCCATCTTGCCACGTCAGATTCCAACTTCGCCTTTGCCAATGAACAATTTGACCACTTTATGCACATATTGGACATAATTAAAAATATGGGCCTGCACATACCTGTGCGCCATATTTCAAATTCCGGCGGCATACTGTATCATCCGCAATTTAGGCTGGACATGGTGCGCTCCGGTGTGCTTACATACGGTCTTGCGCCAAACTCCCTACAAGAAGGTGCGCTGGAACTTGCCGAACTGGGCTTTTTGCCCGCCCTTACATTTAAAAGCCGCGTGGCCCACGTAAAAACTGTGCGCCCCGGCCAAAGCGTGGGGTATTCCCGCAATTTCTTCGCCCAAAAAGACATGCAGGTGGCCAGCATACCCCTCGGCTATGGCGATGGCATTTCCCGCCAACTAAGCAACCGGGGCCATGTGCTGATAAACGGCCATCTTTGCCCCATCATCGGCAATGTGTGCATGGACCAATTTATGGTGGACGTCACCGGCGCGGACGCAAAGGTGCGTGACGAAGTCATCCTCATCGGCCAAAGCGGCGACAAACGCATATGGGCCGAAGACGTGGCCGCCTGGCAAAAGTCTATAAATTACGAAGTAGCCACGGCCATATCCGAGCGAGTGCAAAGGTTTTATGTAAAATAAAAACAACGCGGGCTGCCAATCAGGAGTCCGCGTTGTTTTTATTTCGGCCTTACACTTCGCCATGTTTTTATGATCACACCTGCTAGACGCTCGGCCACAAAATGACCAAGATACGAAGAGCCGACCATAAAAGCAAATGGAATTGTTAGCTGAAGGCCTATGCGGAAACCCATACTTGCAAATCGCAAAAATGGCATCATGCCAGCTATTCTGGCCCCAAGATTCGCTGGTGGTAGATAAAACGTCCGAACTTCGAGGACAGTCCATGCCACCCAGTCATAGTTAGGAATGGCATAGTTAAAAATGAATTCCCGCATAGGAGCAGGGGAAACATAAAGAATTAACTCCAAAACCAGCACCAAAAACGCAGGAACATTCAAAAGCACAATGGCTTTTATCCTCGAACAAATAAGCGCCTTGGAAAACATGCCAAAAACGAACCAAGCCGCGATAACCGCAACGCCGAAAAGAAAATATGGCCCAACTTCGTAAACATAAACATTCAATATCAAATAGCTTACGTAGCGACCAAAATAATTCAATGGAAAAAAACCTAGCGACAGCAACGCCATGCATTTTATTGCGAATAATCCTATCAGAACTATGCGCTTCATTAACAATCCTCCACTTTGGCAAAAGCTAGCAGACTGGCTTCACTAGGGCCAGTCTGCATGGGTTTAAAGCATAATCTACATTCCGTTTTGTATCGCTATTGTTATAGCTTGTTGCATAAGGAACGTTGGTTGATAAAAAACCGGGTGAGGCCATCCGGGCATGGTTGGCCCGTATACTGTTGCCCTAGATCTCGTAGCTCCCGCTCCTCTTTCTCCAAAGCTAATTAAATATTCCATCTGCCTGTCGCCTCTTGTTAGTTGCAATCCTCTGACGGTAGCTATTCTTGCATAGTCAACAGACATTCTGTACCTAGTAACGTTAAAATTGGCATTGAGGACCCATCCAAGAGTCTGATGGGCCACCCAAGAAAACATCGTAGCAGCATGAGAGGAGAATATCCCGAGTATACCCGCTATTCTATCTACTGCCCAGCCCGCAAGAACATTTTCGGCAGGTGCACTAGAAATAACACGAAAGTCTGAACTACCGTATAGCCGTGCAGTATGACCTCTTTCAGTTAAAGAAGTAATGACAGAAAGACCACTGCGCGAATGACCCAAACGACGCATTTCGTTAATTGTGAAAGGGTGCGTTATAACAGGGTGGGTCAGGGGTTGTATCGCTTGGTATGTTGGCTCCATGAACGACATGTCGTATGTATCAATTTCGTATGACCACACAATATCTTCAAATATAACGTAACTATTGCTCAGGTATAAGGATTCTTCGGCCAGTAAGTCCATAATTTCGCCAAAGGCAACCAAGGTGCCAGAGGCATTATCACTTGCACGCGCCACAAGCTCTAATCCCAAATCTTCAAGATGCATACTGTCGTAGGTTAACAAGCCAGCTCCATCATTCAAAAAAATGTTTACAGCGCCTATCGCGGGGCGTATGCTCACAACAGTTACGTAATCACCATCTCTGTGGAAATAAATATACTTGCCATCAAGCTCGGAGATATCCAAAACAACAATTCCATATTCGTCAACAACATGCTTTATTGTGTTAAAGTTCATGACGGGTTCAGTATGTGCCGCCGCTGCCGGGGTTGCTCCAAGTGGAGCCAGCAAAGCCACACAAAGCGCCATGCTGATAATCCGTTTACCTATTCTTCTTAATTTTAACATTAGTCTTCCTCCTATAGTCTGATATTTCGGTTAGTAGAAATAATTACACGTACAAACAATAGTCGACTATATGTAACATTCTAACAGATGTCAGGGGGGTGTCAATAGGCAATCTCAAAAAGTTTAAAATATTTTTTTACACTTTGTTTTAAATGCGACAAAGTGCCGGCTATCTTTGTTATAACCACAAATTCTAATTGTAACCAAATTTTATG
The DNA here is from genome assembly GCA_009785595.1 of Defluviitaleaceae bacterium. Classification (GTDB taxonomy): domain Bacteria; phylum Bacillota; class Clostridia; order Lachnospirales; family WRAX01; genus WQVZ01. The sequence continues at coordinate 14,877 of WQVZ01000027.1, forward strand.
TATATTTGCCTAGCCCTGCGACAATAATAAGTATGTAGCCCGAAACAGATTTGCGGAGAGTGAGTACATGCTTGTAAAACGCGGGGACATATTTTATGCGGACCTAAGCCCGGTAATAGGCAGCGAGCAGGGGGGCGTGCGGCCTGTCCTGATTGTGCAAAACGATGTGGGTAACAAGTACAGCCCCACCATCATATGCGCCGCCATCACCAGCCAGATAAACAAGGCCAAACTGCCCACACATATAGAGATAGACAGTGCCAAAAACAGCCTGGTAAAAGACAGCGTGGTGCTGCTGGAACAGGTGCGCACCGTGGACAAAAAGCGTCTGCGGGAGAAGATATGTCACCTGGACGAGGCCTTTATGAACAGGGTGGACAGGGCGTTGCGTGTAAGCTTTGGACTTGGATAGTACATAGGAGCCGGAGACAGATAACAAATAGCAAGAAGCCACCGACCATCGGTGGCTTTGGTGTTTTATGCCGGGAATTAGCAAAGCCCCAGCTTATGGGCCAGTGTGTCTATATCGCCTGCGCCCATAGCAATTATCATATCATTGGGTTGTACGTGGTTTTTTAGGTAGTCAATAGCTTTATCAAAGCTTGATAGATAGCGGCAATTGGGCATTTGCAGGCTTATTTGGTTGGCAAGGTCGCGGGCGTGTATGTGGCAGCCGGCTTCCTCACGCCCGGCGGGTTTGTAAATGTCCAGGATGATGACCTCGTCGGCCGTAGCCAGGCTGTCCGCAAAGGCGGATAAAAACTGGCGGGTACGTGTATGGGTATGGGGCTGGAAAACAGCCCACAGGCGGCCATGAGGGATGTTACGGGCGGCCTGTAGGGTAGCGGTAATTTCTGTAGGGTGGTGGGCATAATCATCAACAACTGTGGCACCATTGCATTGGCCCACCACTTGAAAACGGCGGCGGGTGCCGGTAAAGCTGCCCAGGGCGCGGGATATTACGGCAAAATCTATGCCGAAACGCAAGGCGCATGTTGTGGCAGCCAGGGCATTTTGTATGTTGTGGTTGCCTGGCACAGCCATATTAATTCTGCCAAGTACACCACTCTTGTCAAAAACATCAAAAATACCACAGCCGCTTGCATCAAAATGGACATTTTCGGCCCAAATATGGCCGTTTTTGCCTAAAATTTGTATATTGCAGTCCAGACCATCGATAATTTGGGGCAGACCATCTATTTGGCCGTCTATAATCAACAGACCATCGCCAGGAATGCGCCGGGCAAATTTATGAAAAGAACGCCCCAGGGCATGGATGTCCGGAAAAAAGTCGCTGTGATCCATTTCCATGTTAAGGATGATGCCGATGTGTGGGAAGAAGTTAAGGAAGCTGTCGTGGTATTCGCAGGCTTCGGCAATAAAAACCCGACGGCCCCCAATGCGCATGGCCCCGCCCATGGCGGGCAAAATACCGCCGTTTAGCACCGTGGGGTCGGTGTCGGCCACCATAAAGATTGTGGCCAGCATTGATGTGGTGGTGGTTTTGCCATGGGTGCCGGCCACGCAAATGGCTTGGTCGTAATTTTGCATCAGGCGGCCCAAAAGCTCGGCACGACCCATAATGTGCAGATTTTTGGCACGTGCCAGCGCAATTTCCGGGTTGTTTTCGGATATAGCGGCATTATATACAACAACCTGGGCATTTTTGGGGATATTTTGTGCATCATGTCCAATTTTGACATCTATGCCGACTTTTCGCAGACGCGCCACATTTTCAGAGTCGTTTTTATCGGAACCTGTGACGTAACAGCCGTCCAGGTGTAAAATTTCTGCCAGGCCGGACATGTGTATGCCACCAATGCCTATGAAGTGAAAGTTGGTGTGGCCTTGTATTATATTGATTTTTCCCATAGTTGATCCTTTCGTTGTTGCCATAATTTTGTTTCAATTACAATTATACAGTATTTGGCGGAAAAATAAACATGAAATTTTGGCCGGTATTGAAACGAGCGACCGAGGATGATTGCCCCTACATAGGCTGGGCGCACGATGTTCGCAGGATACAACATGCTCGATGTTCCTTGCAGGATCCCATGGTAAGTCCGGCATGGCGAAGCGTGTGTAGGGGCGGCCGTCTCGGTCGCTCGAAAATTATAGTGGCGAAACTTTTTTTGTAAAACTTCACAAAATATATGTACAATTTAACCAAAATGTGGTAAGCTTTATCTATCGCGACGAGTTTACGACAGGAGGGGATTGGTATGCGCAAAAAAGAGATGCTGGCAATGCTTTTGGCAGGCGGCCAAGGCAGTCGTTTGGGTGTGCTTACAAAAAACAAAGCTAAACCCGCCGTATCTTTCGGCGGGAAGTATCGTATTATAGACTTTCCTATGTCCAATTGTATTAACAGCGGGGTGGATACTGTGGGTGTGCTTACCCAATACCAACCCTTGCAGCTTAACCGCCACATCGGCATTGGCATACCATGGGATTTGGACCGCAAAAAAGGCGGCGTTACCATATTGGCACCACATATGAAGGACGGGGAGGCCGAGGGGCATTGGTACAGCGGCACAGCCAATGCCATTTATCAGAACATCCATTTTATTGATGCATACAACCCTACATATGTGCTGATAATCTCCGGCGACCATATTTATAAAATGGATTATTCCCGTATGCTGGCTTTTCATAAGAAAAACAATTGCGATGCCACCATTGCCGTGCTGGAGGTACCTATCGAAGAAGCCGACCGTTTTGGCATAATGAATGCGGACGTAGATGATAAAATTTATGAATTTGAGGAAAAACCACCGCAGCCCAAGAGCAATCTGGCCAGCATGGGCATTTATATATTTACGTGGGATGTGTTGCGGGCAGCCTTGAGAGAGGCTGACAAAATTCATGATGATTTGGACTTTGGCAAGCATATAATACCCATGTTTTTGGAGCAAGGCCAGGCGTTGTATGCCTATCGTTTTAAGGATTATTGGAAAGATGTGGGCACCATTGACAGCTATTGGTCGGCAAATATGGAATTAACAAAAGCTGTGCCAGAATTTAATTTGTACGAGGATTTTGCAAAGATTTATACATCATCCGACCACCAGCCACCCCAATTTACCGGGCCGGATGCAGATGTAAAGACAAGTCTGCTGTCCGAGGGCTGCGAGGTCTTTGGCAGTGTGTACAACTCTACCCTTGGGCCAGGTGTAAGGGTAGAGGGCGGAGCCGTTATACGAGACTCCATTATAATGGAGGGCTGTGTCATCGGCGAAAACAGTGTCATAGACCGCTGCATTATTGACGAAAACAGCATTATCGGCAAAAATGTTAAAATGGGCATGGGGGAGAATGTGCCAAACAAGCTGAAGCCGCAGGTATATGACACAGGCATTAGTGTTATTGGCGAGGCATCGGTGGTGCCTGATGGAGTAACCATTGGCAAAAACTGTGTGATACATGGTGTTACATTGCCGGAACATTATGAAAGCGCAAGACTGGAAAGCGGCGAAACAATAGAGTTGGACGGGGAGGGAATGCTATGAAAGCTGTAGGAATTATCCTGGCCGGGGGCAACAATGACAAACTGCGGGAACTAACCGAGGCGCGGGCCACATCCGCAATGCCTGTGGGCAGTTGTTATCGGGCTATTGATTTTTCATTAAGCAATATGTCCAATTCCGGCATAAACAAAGTGGCTATTATCACCCAATATAATTCCCGATCCCTGCACGACCATTTAAATTCATCAAAATGGTGGGGTTTTGGCAGCAAAAGCGGCGGCATGTTTGTGCTGGCGCCGTTTTTGTCCCGCGATAACAACTTTTGGTTTAGAGGCACAGCAGATTCTATATACCAAAACATAGCATTTTTGCAACGCAGCAATGAACCATATTGCATCATAACCAGCGGCGATGGTATATATAAGATGGATTACAGCGATGTGATAGATTTTCATATAGAAAAAAACGCCGATATAACCATTGTGTGCAAGGACATGAAGGGCATGGACGTGGTTAATTTTGGCGTGGTGGACCTGGACGAAGACGGCCGGGTGACAGAATTTGAAGAAAAACCACTGGAGGCTTTTTCCTCCACCATATCTCTTGGCATATATGTAATTAAGCGGGAGCTACTGATAGAACTGCTGGAAACCATTGTACCCGAGGGCCGCTATAATTTTGTGCGGGACATTGTGGTGCGGTACCGCAAGCGGCTTAATATATGCGGGTTTATGTATGACGGATATTGGGCGTCTATTAATAGCGTGGAAAGCTATTACAACATTAACATGGACTTTTTGCGGGAAGATGTGCGCAATGCCTTTTTTGCCCGTGGGCCGTATATAGAAACCAAAGCCAAGGACGAGCCGCCGGCAAAGTATAACGCCAACAGCCAGGTAAAAAACTGCCTTATTGGCAGCGGGTCTATTGTTGACGGCACAGTGGAGGATTCTGTGTTGTTTAGGCGGGTGCGCATTGGAGAAAAAGCCAGGATTGGCAATTCTATTATTATGGAAGGCTGCGACATAGGCAATGGATGCGTGGTAGAATATGCCATTTTAGATAAAGATGTGACCTTGTCCGGCGGTCAGATTGTGCGGGGCGAACCCGGAAATTTGAAGATAATTAAAAAAAATAGTTTTTTGTAGAAGTGGGAGCAAGTCTAGTCGCCCGCATAAACATCAACGCAGTCGTCTACGGTCTCTTTGCAAAAACTGTTGCTTTTTAATAAAACATATTGTATAATAATCTGTGCAAGCCGGATGTTATAAGCTGCCCAAAAACCACGGAGGGATACATATGCAGATTACGGATGTAAGAATAAGAAAAATAAGCAACGAAAACAAGATGAGGGCTGTGGTTTCTGTCACCTTTGATGACGAGCTTGTAGTCCACGGCATTAGAATTGTCGAGGGCGACCAGGGATTCTTCATCGCCATGCCCAGCAGAAAAACCGGCGGCGGCGAATATAAAGACATTGCCCACCCTATATCCGCCCGGGTTCGTGAGCGCATCCAGGCCAGTATCCTTGAAAAATACGAAAGTCTTTTGTATCAAGAAGAGGTGGCCGCAACAAGGCTTTAGGACACAATATTAGATGTATGCTTGAATTAACTGCGCCGGACAAGAAATCTGCTTGTTGCGGCGTAGTTTTTGTTTGTAGCATGGGCAGATTCCGCATCCATACGGCAAATAGAACGCACACGATGCATATTGACAAATAAGCATAAATTTGTGTATAATTTTAATATAGTTAAAGGGGAGGCGGGGATATGCGTAAAATTGCAAAGAGCTGTGTGTTTTTTATAATTTTGTTGACATTAGCGGCACCCGGATGGACTTATGCCCACACCGCCTCTGCGCCTGAGCTTGATGTACACGCCCAGACCCATATTTTGATAGAAGCAGACACCGGGCGCATATTATCCCAACACGAACCCCACCAGCGCATGTTTCCCGCCGCTACTACCATGATTTTGACAGCCATATTAGCCTACGAGCATATTGGTCTTGATGAAATTGTTATTGCCGGCGGCGAGGTTGCCCTGCTGCCCCCAACATCCGCCCGCAACCGCCATGAAGTTGGCGAGGCTATATCCGGCGAAAATTTGTTGCGTGGCATGTTGATAGGCGCAGGCAACGACACCGCTAATACTGTGGTTATGGAGGTTGCGCGGCGGCGCACAGGCAACGAAGACATTGCTTTTGCACAGGCACAAACATATTTTGCCGCCCTTATGACCGAACGGGCAACCCAGCTGGGTGCCGAAAACAGCCGTTTTGTTAACCCACACGGTTATCACCACGGCAACCACTATACCACCGCATATGATATGGCCCAAATTGCCCGCCATGCCATGGCTATACCAGCCATTGCCCAAATTGCCGGAGCGGGAACTTTTTCCGGCCCTTCGGCAAGTGGCCAAAATGTTAGTGACGATATGTTGATACGCAACCACAACTGGCGCTCTGCCAACGAACTGCTTCACTCCGGCCAAAATCACTATCCCTATGCCACGGGTCTGCGCACGGGCTTTACCAACCAGGCGGGAGAATCCTTGGTAGCCACAGCCTATAAAGATGGCACAAACCTTATTGCTGTCACCTTCAGCTCCCCCATAATCGATAACATACCCACGCGCTGGCAGGATAGCATCAGTCTTTTTGAATACGGCTTTGCAAATTACGCACATAGCACTTTTTTAGAAGCGGACACCATTATTGGCCAGCTGGATATATACGATCCACAAATGGGTGACAGCGGCGTTTTGGAGTTTTTTACCCTGGAGGAGGGCACGCTTTTTCTAAGCGGTGATGAAATAGCCCGGTTGGCCCGATATGTGGAATTTTTGCCCCAATTTGTAGGCGAAAGATACAACGAATATACATCACAATATCAACAAATGGCCCTGGCCCCCATTGAAGCCCACGAAACCATAGGCACCGTAATTTACCGCCTAGACGGCGATGTGGTTTTTTCTGCCCCAATGTATGCCGACCGCTATGTAACCGAGCGCACCACCGCATCAGATATAGACTATTACCTAGCGTGGGTTAATGAGGTTTTTTTCTCTGCGGCGTCCATACCCTATTGGATAGCCGGCGTTTCGGTGTTAACCCTGGCTATATTGCTGATAGTGCTGGCAAAAAACGCCATTAAACGCAACCGGCGTGACTATAAATACAAATGGAAATATTAGGAGGTTGAACCCATGAAAGTTATATTGCTGCAAGATGTAAAAGGCGTAGGTAAGAAGGATCAAATTATCGAAGCATCCGATGGTTATGTACGCAACTTTTTGATGCCGAAAAAGCTGGCGGTGGAAGCCAGCAAAGTCAATGTAACCGCCCTGGAAACCAAAAAGCGTGGGGCGGAAAAGCAGCGGGTTAAAGACCTGGAAGATGCCAGAGCCATGAAGGCGTTGTTGGAGAGCAAAACCATAACCATTGCCCAAAAAACCGGCGAAGGGGGCAGGTTGTTTGGGTCTGTAACCAACAAAGAAGTAGCCCAGGCCCTGTCTGACCAAGAGGGCATTGATATTGACCGCAAAAAAATAACCATACCCGATGTCATCAAAAAAACAGGGGAGCACAGCGTTGATGTGCGGCTGCATACAGATGTTGCGGCCAAATTGCAGCTGATGATAAAGTCTTTATGATTAAGCTTGCTGCGATATTGCTGTTACTATTGTTTTTGGCGGCTTGCGACACATCAAATCCTAAAAGCAAGCCACTTTGGCACGGCTTTACAGCAGAGGAAATAAAGCAAAACCTTGCAGACAACACCGGCACTATTGCGGAAATTTTGGGGGCCGACAGCGTAAGTTTTTTAGCAGAAAATGTCAGCTATAGCGGCATACCCGGACAGTCCGTGTGGGCTTTGGCAGAAGTGACGATATATAACAACCCACTTGGGCCAGCCCAGCCTTCTCCATATGTTAGCTTTGTGGAATTGTTGCTGAATTACCAGGTTATTAAAGGATATATGCATCATGAGGACGGCCCTGTTTATTATGAAGAACCGTGGGTTAGGTGGCAAGTTAACTATTGGAACGGTGCGATTTTGTCTGACAGACGATGCTGTTGCCATAGGATTAAAAGGCTCGGAGATACAGGGGACGAAACCACAAATATACGATTTTATTTTTATGACTTGTCATATGTCACAGAGGAAATTTGTACCGAAAATTGGCGTGATGATACCATTAGGCTGTTACGTCAACATAACGGCTATCGCATAAGACATATGTGGTTTGACGATGACAAGCTCGTTGTGGACTTAAAGCCCATAGAAGTGTTTTTCTTTGATTGGGGTTCCATGGTAGGCATATATCGTGCCCAGCCACTACTTCGCACCCTTGCCGGAATTTCGGGTGTTGAGGAAATCGAACTGCTTATCGGCGGTAGCCGAGAGGCTTGGGACGGCTTGGGCGGCTTGGTTTTTCAAGCCGAGTGGTACAAATGAGGGGATTCTGGGGCGAGCCCAGAATAACAAATAAGACACCCGGGACAACGGATTAACAGCGCATCGGTTGCTACGGGATATACGTGTAGGGGCGACCTGTGGTCGCCCGGTTTTGTCAGTTAGCCATAACACAGAAAGCAGGATGCACATGGACGACATATACACAGGCCAAGGACAGCGGCCCATGCCACGAGACGAAGCGGCAGAACTGGCCATAATAAGCTCTATGATATTTGACAACGAAGCCCTGGTTGCCGGGGCCGAATTTGTGCGGCCGGAGGATTTTTATCGGGTAGATTATCGGCTGGTGTTTTCGGCCTTGCTGGATTTACACAACATCGGCACACCGGTGGATTTGATAACCCTTAAAAACAAACTGGAGGAGCTAGAGGCCTTTGAGAAAATAGGCGGGGCCGAAGCTTTGGCCGCCATTGCCTCATCAGTATCCACATCGGCCAATATACGCCAGTATATTAAAATTGTGCTGGACAAGTCCGTACAACGCAAGCTTATTGCCGCCACAGGGTCCATACAAGCCGACAGCTATGAAGGCACAAAAGCCGTGGACGTTATATTAGACGACGCAGAGGCCGCGCTGTTTTCTATATCAGAAAAGCGCCACTCCCTTGGCTTTGTACATATTCACGAGGCCTTGCACTCCTCCATTAATGTTATAGAAAAAGCCTTCCAGCAAGGTAGTGCCATTACAGGGGTAGAGTCCGGCTTTACAGACCTGGACAACAAAACAGCGGGCTTTCATCCGGCCGATCTTGTGCTTATTGCTGCGCGCCCGTCTATGGGCAAAACCGCCCTGCTACTTAATTTTGTGGCCCATGCAGCCATACGCCACAAGGTGCCAAGTGCTATTTTCTCGCTGGAAATGAGTACCGAGCAGCTGGCCAACCGTTTTATAGCATCCGAAGCCAGAATAGACGCAGGCAA
>WQVZ01000028.1 GCA_009785595.1 Defluviitaleaceae bacterium
AGTCCATATGTCAGCATGGGGATTTTTGCATAATCCTTTAAAAAATCCCGCGTGTCGTCGTCATAATTTATAATGCCGGCATCACATAGATCAAAAAGCCGCGCCTTGGCCAGGCGATAGGCATCCATGGTGCCATGGAAGTCCAGATGGTCTTGGCTAAGGTTAGTAAACAGCCCCAAAGCAAAACGCAGGGCCGATGCCTTGTGCAGTGCCAGGGCGTGGGATGTAACCTCCATGGCTACATATTCTGCGCCTTCTTTTGCCATGGCCGCTAATATGTGATAAAGCTCCACTGTGTCCGGCGTGGTGGACGTGGCGTATGGAATGTCCAGCACCCTGCCATTTATACGGGCGCCCATTGTGCCAATGGCTCCAACTTTTTTGCCCGCGGCCCGGAAAATCTCCTCCACAAAGGCCACAACAGAAGTCTTGCCGTTGGTGCCGGTGACGCCTATTAGCTTCATATTGGCCGTGGGGTCGCCAAATAAGTCTTTGCAGGCAAAAGCCAGAGTAAGGCGTGTGTCCTCCACGCCAATCACCGGCACTCCCAGACCATCCATGCCCGGCTTGCCCTTTGTGTACAAAACAGCCACGGCCCCCTTTGCAACAGCCTCGTAGGCAAAGTTGTGGCCATCCACCTGCAAGCCCTCTATGCACACATACAAATCTCCCGGGCTAATCTTGCGGGAATCTATGCAAATACCTGTAATTTTAACTCCAAAATCTTTAAGCTTCATGCGCCCTCCAAAATATGTTAATCGCTAAAGTCTATTTTACTATGTTTTGGCTGTTTGCGCAAGGGTTTCTTCCGCTATTCTTCGTTGGCAGCCGCATATAATATAACTCTCGTGCCTTGATTAACCAGTTCTCCCGCGATAGGAAATTGCCCTATCACCTCATCACCGGCCCCTAAGATCTCGGTATCAAGCCCCAAAGTGTCCAGAGTGTTTTTTGCCGCGGTCATACTTTGCCCCACCACATTAGGTATTCTCACCTGTCCGACCCCATCCTGGGCCAGCTCTTCTTCGCTAAACACCGGCTGTATACCTAAATATGGCAGCACACTGGCCAGCAATTCCTTCATAACAGGGCCTGCCACCTGGCCGCCATAATAGGCTCCCTTGGGCTCGTCAATAAGCACCAGGGCCATAATCTGTGGGTCATCTGCCGGAGCAAAAGTAAGAAATGCCGAAATATACCGTCCGCTGCCCCGGGGCAGTTTTTGGCTTGTGGATGTTTTGCCGCCAATGCGATAGCCTGGCAGGTATGTGCGATGGCCTGTGCCCACATACACCACGCTTTCCAATACGTCTGTAAGAATTTGTGAAGTACCCGGCGAAATTACCCGCTGGCCCTGCTCGCGGATAAATTCCTCCACCAAATTACCATTATCGTCAACGATTTTTGCGCCCACATGGGGTGTTATCATATATCCGCCGTTTATGGTGGCACTGGCCGCCCGCATCAACTGCAATGGCGTTATCTGAAAGCTTTGCCCGAAAGACATCACCGCCAATTCTACCGTTCCTATTTTTTCCGGTGCAAACATTATGCCCACGGCCTCTCCGGGCAAATCTACCCCGGTGCGCTCCGCAAAGCCAAAGCGCAGCATATATTCATGAAAAACCTCCGGGCCCAGTGCCTCGCCAACCTCCATAAACACCGGGTTGCACGAATGCTGCACGCCCTCCACAAAATTTATATTGCCATGTGCCCGTGGGTGTCGCCAGCAACGTATCTGCCGCCCGCCCACAGTCTTAGACCCACTGCAATTAAACCGACTTTCGGTGGTAATGACCCCCTCTTCCAGTCCTGCCGCCGCCGTCACAATCTTAAATGTGCTGCCCGGCTCGTATGTGTCATTTATGGTAAAGTTTCGCCACATCTGGTTTAAATGATTCATCTGTTCCTCGGTGTTAAAGCTATCCCACACTGCCGCTAACTCCGCATTGTTTATGGCAAAAGGCTCGTTAAGGCTAAATGTAGGCTCGTTTGCCATGGCCAAAATCTCCCCGGTCTGTGGATTCATCATCACAATGGCCCCGCGTATGGCGCTTTTCGCTTCTACTGCCTTGGCAATGGTCTGCTCTGCAAATTGTTGCACCACCGCATCAATGGTTGTCACCAAATGCTGCCCATCCACCGGTGCAATGCGCACCGTTTTGCTGTCAATAAGCTCCCGCCCTCGTGCGTCGGTCTCTGTCAAGATTTTCCCTCGTTGTCCTGCCAAAAAACTGTCGTATTTAGCTTCCAACCCAATTATCCCCTGGTTGTCAATTCCCACAAAACCTATCACCTGGGCCGCCAGCGTGGAAAAGGGATAAACCCGCGCCACATCCTCGTCCACAACAATACCCGGTATACGCATTTGCCGTAGCTGCTCCCCGATTTCAATAGGCACATGGGTTTTTATCCGTTCTAATGCCACCCGCCGGTTCACTTTCTCATACACATAGTCATAATCTAGCCCCAGCACATTTGCCAGAGTCTGTGCTACAAATGCCGCGTCTTCCACCTGGGCTCGTATCACACTGATGCTGCTCACCGTCTGGGTTCGGGCCATGGCCACCCCATTCCTGTCATAAATATTGCCCCGCACCGGTGCTATCAACCTATCCCGCGTGTGCTGCTCATACGCCCGCGCTTGTAGCATTTCTCCCTCGAAAGCCTGTATGTAAAACACTCTAAAAATCAAAAACCCCAGGGCAAAAATAAGCACCGTCATAAACAGCAGCAGCTTGCGCCTCATGGACAGTGTGGTCATAGAAAAAACCCCTCTCGCACAGAAATTGAACCTATGTTCAATCCTATTACGAAAGGGGCGAGCTTATGTTATTCAAAATATAGCCGGTGCTTTGTTGTGCAAGAGTGTCTTGCGGCGAGCTTACACTACGCCGCCATCGGCAAATCTAAACAGCGATAAATGCCCTGCGCTGTTGGGGTTGCCGGTGGCATTAGAAATTGTTACAGTATGGTTTGAGCCATTAACAATGCGTATGGCTGTATCCGCCGCGAAATTACCAACCCGCGTAAGCACTATTTGCCCATCGTTTCCGAGATTGGCGGTGCCGGCCACCGGGGACGTCCCATTAAGTTCCACATAAAAAGTATTGTCCGGCGGGTTGCCATTGTCCAAAGACAGCACGCATGTCAGCGAATAAAGTCCGGCGCGTGTTATCGTGAAAGTGTCAATGCCATCGTACTCTATGCCGTTTACATAATAATCCCCCGTCTGAGACAATGGCGGAAACACCACCGCATCACCACTGTGTACATCTTGAGTTCCGACTATATTAGAATTTGCAAAATTCTGCAAAATCTCCTGCGGCCCAGGTGGTCCCTGCGGTCCCTGTGGACCCTGCAGGCCTTGCGGCCCGGTCGCGCCCGTTGGGCCTGTCGGCCCCGGGTCGCCTTGAATACCCTGTGAGCCTGATGGCCCCGTTGGGCCGGTTGGACCTTGCGGGCCGGTTTCCCCGGGTTCTCCCTGAACACCCTGCGGGCCTTGTGTCCCGGGCCGTCCCGGTCGGCCATCCGACCCCGGCAGTCCTTGTGGACCTTGTGGACCTTGTGGGCCTTGCGGGCCTCTATCTCCGGGTCTTCCCGGACAACCTTCCAATCCCTCCGGCCCTTGTGGGCCACGCGGCCCCGGTGGTCCTGGTGGTCCTGGTGGAAACGGATGATTTTGCGAATGACAGCGGCACGACGCAAATCCGCACCGGCTGCAATGTCCGGAGCTATGTCCAAATTGACTATGCCTTTCACTCATAAATAAAACAACCTCCCTCAATAACATTTAAAGCCTGCAAGCCACGACGTACCGGCCGCGTACTTCGGCTTGTTTACATTATATTCAGTTGGCAAATATTTTGTTACGAAAATGTTTATCACAGACGAGCATCGTAACCGGTGCAGCCGGCACTCATAATTATGCTACTATTTGGCAATACTAGCGGCATGATTATAAGATTTGCAATTTTTGGGATAATTGGATGGAGTATGGAGGTGTTGTGGACGGGTTTGGCTTCGCTTTTAAAGCGAGACTTTAGGGCCACGTCAACCACTTCTATTTGGATGTTTTTTGTGTATGGCTCTGCTGCGTTTTTTACACCGCTAATAATGCTGGTATATCCGCTGCCGTGGATGATACGCGGCGGCATATATGCCATGTGTATTTTTTTGGTAGAATACGTGGTGGGCATGTCTTTGCGCGGCATAAATGCCTGCCCGTGGGATTATTCCACCGCCAGATACAATGTACAGGGCATCATACGGTTGGATTATGCGCCGGTGTGGTTTGGTGTGGGCCTTATTTTTGAATTTGTAGCCATGCGCCTTGCGTAAGCTCCAAAAAAAGTGTATGATAGCCATAAAGGGGAGGTGTTGCCATGAACATATTGGTACATATGTGCTGTGGGCCGTGTGCTGTTACTTTTGTGGGGGGCTTGTTGGACGAGGGGCTTACACCTGCATTATTGTGGCACAATCCTAATATTCACCCGTTTATGGAGCATAAACAACGAAAAAAATCGGCTGTGGATTTTGCCGATTTTTATAAATTGCCTATGGAAATTGACGAAAGATATGGCTTGCGGGAATTTGTGACGGCCATGGGTGATGTGGACAGCCGCTGCAATTATTGCTATCGCTCGCGGCTGCAATATACAGCCAAATATGCCGCCGACATGGGTATTGAGGCTTTTTCTACCACGTTGCTGGCCAGTCCATATCAGAATTTTGAGACCATATGCCGCTATGGGGCCGATGTGGCCAAGGTATACGGCGTAGAGTTTGTTATAAGGGATTTTCGCGATAAATATCGGGCGGGGCTGGACGTGGCCCGACAGATGGGATTATATATGCAGAAATATTGCGGGTGTGTTTTTAGTGAAGAGGAACGGTATACAAAATAGCGGGTTAACACAGTTTGCCTCTACACAAAACCTTTGCGCTTCATGTAATTAAGCAACCGCTGACCCCGCGGCAACAGACGTATGTCTTCGTCTGCAAAACCCTTAATAAGCACCATAAATACGGCGTATACGCCCATGCCGACAAAGATTGCCAAAAGCGTTGCGGCGGCATTGCTGTCCAGCAGCCAATATGCCAGATGATAGAATGTGTAACATGCCAGAGCCATGGCAAGGCTGGCCATGGTAGGCTTGGCCAATATGCCAACAAAATCAAGACGCGTGCCGGTGTGCCTGCTTAAAAATATACAGTTTATACCGGCGGTGACAAGATACATAAGTATTGTGCCGATGATGGCACCGTATATGTTGACGGCAGGATTAGCGATAAGGAAAAAGCTGACCACAATTTTTACGGCTGCGCCGGCAAGGGCAGCAAAAACGGGTATAGATATTTTGCCGATGGCTTGCAGCACGCCAGTGGCTATTTGGGAAATAGCCAGAAAAATAACGGATGGGAAGCCCACCACAAAAAGGGTGCCGCCTTCGGGATGGCTGGGGAAAAGCAGGGCCACAATTTGCGGACCCAAAGCACCCAGACCAAAGGCTATGGGCACCGTAAGCAGCATGGCAGCACGCAGGGCCGTGTTTATTTTTGCGGCAACATCCCGGTGGTTGCCCACTGCCTTGGCGGCAGCAATGGCGGGTATGACCGCAATAGCCAAAGAGCTGGAAATGGCGGCGGGCAGATTGGTTAGGGGGTTAAATTTGCCGGTAAGTTGACCAAAAAGTTCTCTGGCGCGCACTTCTCCTAATCCGGCAGCACTTAGCCTGTCCGTCACCAGCCAGACATCAATAAGACTGGCCACAGAAAAAATAGCGGTACCGGCAACGATTATGAAAGATGTGGTGGCGATATTACGTACTATTTGGCTGTTGCTTTCTGCTGTGTAAGCCTCAAAGCGCCGAGCCTTGTTTTTGCCCAGGCGCACTTCTTTTATAATATCGGGCCGTGCGATAAAATACAATCCGGCAATAATAATAAGACCGGCCAAGGCACCAACGCCCGTGCCTGCGGTACCGCCGGCTGCGCCGTACACAATGGTTTCGTGGCCCTGGCGCAGGGCAAAATTCCACATGGCATGGGCCAGAATAATGGAAAAAATAGCGTTAAATACCTGCTCAGTTACTTGAGATATAGCCGTGGGCACCGTAGAGGACATTCCTTGAAAGTAACCCCGTATTACAGCCATCATGGCCACAATAAACACCGTTGGGGCCAAGGTTTGCAGGGCAAGATAGGCCATTGGTGTGCCCAAGGCCTCTGTTATGACTTGCGCAAAAATAAAAATGACGGCCATAAACACCGCGCCCACGGACGCGGACAAAATAAAGGCTATTACGAAAATTTTATGGGCCAGGTCGTGTCGGCCGATGGCTCGTTTTTCTGATACCAGCTTGGATATTGCTGCGGGCAGACCCGCCGAAGATATTATAAGAAATATACTGTACACATAAAAACCCACTGCATATACGGCATTACCTTCGTCGCCGATAAGATGGGTAAGGGGCAGACGATACAAAAAACCCAAAAGGCGTGCAGAAATACCGGCAACGGCCAATATGGCTGCTTGCCGTACAAAAGAATTTGCTGAATTTGCTTTTTCCATGGCCGCCTCCCAGTGTCGTATGGTATATTTTAACAGAAGCGGCTGGGGTTTTCAAGTCTATATTGCATATATCAATGGCTCTCAAGGTCAAAGCTTGCCATTATATTATTGCCTACGATGGGTACTCCCGGAATTATACGGCGGAAATTTTCGTGGGCATATTCGTCACTGACATCCAAAGCTACACCCACGGTTAAATTAAAAATATAGCGATTGTCATAGGGCCTTTCCGTTGGCCCGGTGGCGTACAGATATCCTATTTCATTATACCAGTCCACCTCAAGAGACAGGTATTCGCCGGGGTGCAGACGTTTTTCGTTGCCAAAGGGCCATGAATTGTTGGAGCGCCCTTCGGAAAATACAAAATACTCTGTACCCCACGCAAATCCTCCACATGGGAATGTGTCCCCCCAACCTACAAATACGCCGGAAATAATATAGCTATAATACAGGTTGTTGTTTGCGAAGGTAAAGCTTAGTCCGCGCGGGCTGTAATCTAAAATTTCCAAATCCAGCCCATCAAAACGGGCATGCATAATGGCCTCCAATTCGTCCTGCTCTTTTTGCCATGCATAATTAGCATTGGCGTTGTCCTGCTTTACCGTAAAAACCGCATACAAATAAGCTTCCGATATTTCGCGCTCCCATATGGGCGTCGGGTCGAAAGCAAAGGGCTCATCTTCTCTAAAATTGCGCACTATACGATATAACCCCGGCTGCAATTGCATATGTTCCCAGGATTTGTCTTCCTCTACTACTGTGTTTGGAGAAGAAATAAACCCTATCGTAAACCAACCAGCGCTTATAGGCGGCATCGGCCTCCATCCGTCTTGCGTATGCCTGTCGATGCGAAACTCTGCGCCGTACATGAAATACAATTCGGACTTATTTATTATAGACAGGCGCAGCCCGGTGGGCGTGACACTGCCGGGTGCCACATACATATGCAAACCTTGCCAGCGCCTGTACAGGCCGCAGGGGCTTTGGTGATTTGACAAGCCGACACCACAGGCGGCCAACACAGTCAATATAAGCAAACCAGCCATGACATATAAAATTTTCTTCACAAAGACCAACCCCCTCTCTAATTATATACGGAAAAGAATGGGGGTTTGTTCCATACATTGCATACAAAGCTATTCACGCCGAAGGGGCCACATTGTTAAAAATTTCCTTATCGGCATTTTTCTCCAATTGCCGGTCTATTTCCTTTTCCTCGGGGCTTTCCGTTGCATCCGGATTTACAAAATTTTCAAACAAATCCGGCAAAGTGTTGACGGACACGTGGTTTATATGGTCGTATTGGCGTCTGATGTCGGCAACAACACGCCTTTTTAGAGCTATAAGCTCGGTATCACTGTATTTTTCTGCCAGACTCATGGACACCACGGCCACGCCGCCGTCCACTTGCACGGTGCAATCCTCTATTTCGTCAAAATCCGACAAGTATGCCGCAATGCTCATGCCGGTGTTGTCTTCGGCATTTTGCTGACGTTCAAAATTAGCCACATCACCGGAATTTAATGAGCAACCCGTCAAAAGGACAGACAACACCACAGTAACTGATAAAATTCTTCTCATACACAAACACCTCACCTGTTGCCATCATTTCTGCGATTTTTTCTTCTTTTGAGATGAGGGCAACAAAAAGTCTTTGAAATTATTATGGGACATGTGATATATTATATGCATAGCAATTTTCTTTTTCATAGACCATTTTTGAATGAAGAATCAAAAATGGTCTGCCATAGGCAAAATTGTTAAAACGAATTTTTTAGGAGGCAAAAAATGGAAAAATATTCACGCAGAAATCATGCACAGCGGCACTATCGTGTGGCACGGCGAGAGGTTGCCGTATCCCCAAGTGCCCAGCTTGTAAAAATTAAGAAAAACGGCCCTAAAATAGCGGTGGCGGGCATTGCAATTTTGATATTACTAGCCGTAAAATGGTTTGCCATCGGCTATTTTGTGGGTAAAAGCCGATGAGATTGGGCATGGTTGGACTTCCGAATTCTGGCAAAAGCACCCTGTTTAATGCCCTAACAGGCAGCCAAGCCGCCAGCGCAAACTACCCCTTTTCCACCACCGACAAAAACGTAGGCATAGTGCCTGTGGCGGACGCTCGCCTGACCATCCTGAGAGATATTTATGACGCAAAGAAAATAACCACTGCCACAATAGAATTTGTGGACATAGCGGGCCTGGTGCGGGGCAGCCGTGATGGCGGCGGTATGGGCAACAAATTTTTGGGCCACATCAGAGAAATGGACGGCCTGGTGCACGTGGTGCGCTGTTTTGAGGACGAAAACATACTGCATGTGGATGGCCACATAGACCCGGCCCGAGACATGGAAACCATTGACCTGGAGCTTATTTTTGCCGATATGGAGGCCGTGGCCAAGCGCATAGACCGGGTTAAAAAAGAAAACAAAAGCGGCAAGGGCGGCAAAGAAGAACTGGCCCTGCTGGAGCGCGCCTTGGGTGTGCTGGAACAAGAGCAACCCGTAAAAACCATGGACATGACCGACGATGAACGGCGCAACCTGGCACAACTGGGCCTGTTGACCCTAAAGCCCGTGGTTTATGTGGCCAATGTTAGTGAGGACGAGGTGGAGGGCAATGCCCACACCGCCAAAATGGCCGAAGTTGCCGCCAACCATGGGGCAGAGATGTTTATTGTGGCCGCAAAGATGGAAGAAGACCTGGTAGGCCTTGACCACGACCAAAAAAAGGAATTTTTGGCGGAACTTGGCATATCATCCTCCGGCCTGGAACAAGTGACTGCAGCAGGATTGCGCGCCTTAAACCTAATGACATTCCTTACCGCCGGGCCAAAAGAAGTGCGTGCCTGGACCATCACTGCCGGCACCAAGGCCGCCCACGCCGCCGGCAAAATTCACAGCGACATAGAGCGAGGCTTTATACGCGCCGAAACCGTGGCCTATGCCGACCTGTTGGCCAAAGGCACCTACAACGCCTGTAAAGACGCAGGCCTGGTGCGGCTGGAGGGCAAGGAGTATATTGTGCAGGAGGGGGACATCATCCTGTTTAGGTTTAATGTATAGGAGAATTTCGGGCAGCCATCGGTTGCCCGTTCTTATTGTCGAAAAATGTTGTGCTGTTTTGTTTGCAAGTGCCGCATTTTGATGTTATTATTTGCGTTAATATGATAAACTGATTATTTTTTGTCAACTCAATGTGCAAATGATATGCTATCCTAAAATGCTGGGAGAGTGCCGAATTGATCAAGTATGAACTATTAGACAAAGTGTTTGCTATCGGGAGTAATTTCGGCAGTGATATCCTAAAAAAAGTAACGGAAGCGGAAGCTGAGTTGCTAGGCTATCTCGAAGAAAACGGTGATGATCCACAAGTAAACGATGTTCTTGGTGTGCTCAAAATATTTGCAGATGAAAGCATGTACAATGATTTTGAGATGGGTCGAGAAACAGCCGCCCCAATACTTGATAGATTGCTCCATGTGGATGAATGGGATTTTTATGATATCAGGGTCATGGTAGCGGTTTTTGCCTACGCAGGCACATATGAACAAGTTGATAAATGTGCAAAAGATGTTTTGTATAGGCTAGAAAAGCATCTTTACGAAAAGTATTACACCACGGTCAAGATATCTATACATATGAATATTTTATATCGCCTGCTAAGAGCGAGGTATTTTGATTTAGAAAATATGGACGATCGCGCAGAGCTTAAAAAAATAGAGGATATGTTTTTGACGCATTTTGACTCAGTCATGGCCATTTGTGAAAACGATGACTTTATCGTATACAGGACAGTAGCAACAATGCGCAAAGGCATACTTTTTGAAGACAGCAAACTGATGCAAGAAGGTTTTAGAACTCTTAAAAAGCTCAAACAACACGAATTGTGCAGGATGCTTGAGGGTGAAGCCAAAGAATACGAACGTTATTCCGGCTATAATGTAAGCAGAAGACACTTTAATGTCATGGTGGGCCATAATATTAGAGAACAGCGCAAAGCTTGCAAGCTTTCCATAGACGATGTTGCAAAAATACTGGACATGTCAATTGCTGCCGTGGGCTTGATGGAGCGCGGCGACAGAGGTCAAACCAGCTATAATCTGGCCAAGCTTGCAAAGGCTTTTGGTATAACTGCTGATGTGTTTTTTGAAGATGTTGGTGTGCTCGGATCTTCCGCGGACAGGCGCAAAGGTGCCCAGTTGCATAAGCTTGAGGCTATTGCTGATAGTCTTTCGGAAGGTGAACTTGAACATATTATCCTAATAGCAGAAAGCTTAGCTAAACTAAAGAAATAAACATTGCGCTGTAAATGGTGAAAAAACTGCATAACATAAGCTTGCCCCTTTCGCAGCAGGGCTGAACATAGGTTCAATTTCTGTGTGGAAGGGGTTTTTATGACCACGCTGTACATGAGGCGACAAGCGCGGTCGTATGATTGACGCAGATGCTGAGACAGGGACGGCAAATAGACCCTAAACGCCAACGGCCATCTTTGCCACGCCCACATATATTTCGGAAATTTTATACCATGTGGCCGAACCCACAACGCCATCTTGGGTCAGATTAAATATTTGCTGGAATTTTTTTACAGCAGTGTCAGTGGCCTGGCCAAAGACCCCATCGGCGGCCTGTTTGTTGATGGCAGGGAAATTGTTTGCAATGGCATTTAGCTGGGTTTGTATGGTGCGCACGGCGTCGCCGGTAGAACCCAGGCGCAATGGTGTGCCGGGATAAGATTTTGGGATGCCAGCCACTTTTTCGGCGTTGTCCAGATATACCGTAGAGCCATAGTAGCTGCGCAAAATGTCCAGATAGGGCAAGCCGCGATCTGCCATGTCCTTGGAGCCCCATTGAGACAGCCAGCCATCGCGCTTAACCCTCACCCCGTCGCAATATTGGCTAAACAAGGGCTGGCGTATGTCGGGCTTGGTAATATATGTGGTGAAGATTTCATCCACAGCCCGGGAGATTTCTGCAAAAACATTGCGGCCGTGGAAATAGGCTTGGTCGAAAGCCGTTGAGGAAGTAATGGTAAAGTCTTTGCCCTTGTTGCGATACCACTCGGTGAAAACACGATTGAGTGTGAAGGACAAAATGGCCAGGATATTGGCCTTGATTGAGGCATCGGGCCAGTTAGCATAAATTTCCGAGCTGGCAACATTTTTTATATAATCGCGGAAGGGGACGTAGTAATTGGCTGCGGGGGAATCGGGTGGCCCGGCATGTACCACTATGGTTTCGGGCACAACCACACGGTCCAGCACGACAAAGCCGGTAGGCGGGGGCAGGGGTTTTATGGGGTCTTCAGGCAGTTTTTCGGGGTATTCGTAATATAGGGTGTGGTGATCGATGGTGACGGTTTCTTGAGGGGCTTGCTGGGTTGTCAGACCAGCGAAGGACAGCTGGCAGTCTTGCAGGGCCAGGGTGCTGGGCAAGACCTGTATGTCTCTGACAGCTAGGGTATCGTAGCCATTGGCTTGTATTGTTATGTCGTATTGGGCATAGGGCATGGGGCTGCCCGGCAGCAGAGAGTAGTCTAGGGGCGGCGTGGGTAGCTCTATTTCTATCGTCTGGCCGGAGATATCTGTGCGCAGTTCCTCAAGCTGGATTTGGTTGCCGTCGGTGTTGGCCTGAAAAATGGAGATTTTGGCATCGGGCACCGGGCGTGCGCGGCCATTGGTGGTGGTTGATACCTGCAGGCGGCCTGTATCTATTTGGTTTGCGTGGATTCGTCTCATAATTACCTCCGATATGGTGATAGATAAATATATTCGCGGAGCCTGTAGCACTATTCTCTGTATGCAAAGACAAAAAGAAGCCCCCTGTGGATTGCTTTCCGCAGAGAGCTGTGTTGTTTATTTAGACTCTCAGTATGATAGGTAGCCACGAGGGATCGCGGTCATAATCCCACCGGTCCGAATACCTGTTGTAGGCACCACGAGACACCGGCTTCAAAAACAAATAAGTGCCGCGAGGCAGAGCGGCGCCTTGAAGGTTAAAGAGGTTGATCAAGTCAAGTTCCCAATCCACACTGCTGTTAGCAAAAATTTGAGCCGACCAGTGCTGAATAACGCTGGTGGGGGTAATCTCAAACCATCGCGAGCCTCTTCGTTTATAAACCCTGCTAATCTGACCAAACCGATAACGAGAATCAGAAGTGTTGGTTAGCGTAAACTCGATTACATTTCTATCGCTGTCATATTTAACACTGTGGGCATGTATGTTTTTTCTAGTAAAAACAATGGCGGCGGCGGGTGCAGGGGTGCGGCTCTATCTGAAACGGATAGCTTCTATGTTGTATGTAGCTAACCGTTAAAAATATGGCTGCAATAGCCAGCAATGCCGCTGCCATAAATATATAGTGCTTCTTGCCAAGTTTTCTTAACATGCCGGCTCCCTCCCCTGTGGTTAATCTATGTCATATGCAACACCATGAAAAATTAGTAAGTTATCTATGAAGGGTACAAATAACGCAAGCGATATTTGTTATGATTAATAGGATGAGCCAAGGTTTCATAGAATGTTATTTTGCTAAAAAACTTGGAACGTCCATCAGAACAAAGCTTGGATTATTGTTCCTGTATATTTCTCTTGCATTTTCAAATTCCAACCTTTTTTCTGACCACAATTTCATTAAATCCTTTTTGCTAGCACAGCAGACATATTTGTTTGTTCTTGAATCATACATAGCTCCATTGTATACATCCAACTTCAGTGGCTTACTTATTGCGTGCATATGCGGAACAGATGGGAACGGATCTTCATCTGCTTGATGCAATCTCCACTTGCTATTATTTATACTTATTTTTGATGTGCCAAACCACCTACTGATATAATGGCCATATATGCTTGTTCTTGTTCTATATATGTCTGTTGCAATAAACCATATAATAAAAACAAGTAAAGAAAGATAGAAGTCAACTCGTTCCGACAATAGTAGTAAAAGTACAGCAAAAGTGGGTATATGCAATAAATGAAACATTTTTTTGCCAGAAATCGCATAGGTATATGAACCGAACTTCGCTTCCTCAAAAGTTACTTTTTCACTTTTATGATGATGTCTAGTGTAAATGATAAATAATACCAATACAAGTAAAGCATTATTATGTTCAAAGCGACTAAAAAAATAAATAATTAAGATAACGCCAAATAAAGTTGAATACTCAAAAAAGATGTTTATTGTAGCTTCTTTCCAATCAAACCCCTTTACTATATTTTTGATTTTATTCACCAAAACCACAATCACTCCTATGTTTTTGTTTTCGCAATATCTTATTCAAAAATAAAACGCAAAATATTGATATATCGCACGTACCACAACTTGTTGTGGTACATAAGTGTACTCTTCCATTATTTCAGATAGTAAACTCACTTTAACATATTATCAGATGCACAGAAAAAAACAGAGTGCTTCAAGTCGGCGTTATTTCCACCTTTCACGGCACACATCCTATCTCTCTATCCCAAATATCAGTGGTAGACGCGCGACCTGACTGCACAACCACAAGCATTATCACCATGATAGTGATAATCAGCAGCGCCATTGCCATAAATATACAATGCTTCTTGTAGAGTTTTTTAACATGTCGACTCCCTCCGTGGTTAGTATGCAACTATACGATAACATTTCCAACGCAAGCTGTCAATACAAAAACGAACAAAATTATACACTACACACCGTATTTCTCCGCCCGTTTGCGCATTTTTGCCTCGCGGGCGGCCTTCATGTGCTTCCATTTGCCACTGTCAAAACGGCGTTGCACCACAAAGGCCCTAGCGTTTTGGTCGATGAAGAAAGCGGCCCAGGCACCCACAACACCCCAATTGAAGACAAAGACGAAGAGGGCGGCCAGGGAGATGCGAAAGCCCCAGATGCCGAAGATGGAGGCGTAAAAGGGGTACATGGTGTCGCCGCTGCCACGGAGGGCTCCGGCGGTTGACATATTGGAGGATTGGACGAACTGAGTTAGGGCCATGAAGTAAAAAACGGGAATACCATAGGCTATGACGGCGGGGTCGTTGGTATATATGCCCAGGATGTGGCTGGCAAAGATGATGAAATTGATGGTAACAATGGCGGTGAAAATGCGAGCCAGGCGGCGGGCGTAGATGGTGTAGCGTTCGGCTAGGGGATAGTCATCGGCACCACAGGCACGTCCAACCAGGGCTGTGTTGGATATGGAAAAGGCCATGGAGACGGAAAAAGCGATGCCGTTGATGTTGACGGCTATTTGGTGGGCGGCAAAGGCCTGGGTGTCCAGGGTAGCGATGATGCGGGTAAAGAGCAGCAAGCCGGTTTGGATGGCGAATTGCTCACCGGCGGAGGGCATACCGATGGCAAAGATGTCTTTTATGGTTTTGATATTTAGCCGCCAGCTGTCACGAAATTTAATGCGCAGAGGGGATTTTTTCCACAACAACAGCATGGACACAGCCACAACGGCGGTAAAAATACGGGCCAGGGTGGTAGATATGGCGGCACCGGTAACTTCCAGCCGAGGCAGCCCCCAGTTGCCGAAGATAAGCAGATA
Organism: Defluviitaleaceae bacterium; assembly: GCA_009785595.1. GTDB lineage: Bacteria > Bacillota > Clostridia > Lachnospirales > WRAX01 > WQVZ01. The sequence continues at coordinate 15,111 of WQVZ01000028.1, forward strand.
GTTAAGCAAAATATGCAGGGCATTGGCGCAAAGGTTGTATATCATGGGTATTTTAGTTTCGCCGGCACCCCGCAGGGCAGCCGTGACACCCATGGATACGGCGTTAAAACCCAGGCCCAGACAGATAATTTCTAAATAGCGCACAGCATAGGCCACAACCTGGGGGTCGTCTATCATCAATGGCATAAAGTGGCGTGCGCCAAAAAAACCCACGGCAGACATGGCAAGACCCAGCGCAAAATTGAAAATAACAGCCTGGCGAGCGATGGCACCGGCTTTGGTTTTGTCGCCTTTGCCTATGCTCCAGCTGACCAGGGTGGTTGTGCCGACGTTCATGGCGCTGAAGATGGCAATAAGCAGGAAGAAGGGCTGATTGGTAATGCCCACACCGGCTATGGCCGCAATGGATAGACGGGACACCATTATCATGTCCACAATGCCTTTTAGGGAGATGAGGAATAATTCCACAAAGGCAGGGAAAGTGATGCGCCCTATTTTTTTATATGTATTGATACCTGCCGGGTCACGGAAACTGGTGAAAAAAGCGGCGACGGCGTTTTTGTAGTGGGTTAGGATTTTCAAAGGATACCGCCTTTCTGGGGGTTTGCGGGCGGCCCTACGGAAAAGGGCCGCGGATGCGTGATATATTTAGCAATGCATTTATTGTAGCATTTTTTTAGCGGGTAAACAAGTGATTTTGCGGTATTGAGCCGGAGGATATAGTGTGGTATACTATATCGTGTCAGTTTAGCTATGAGAGGAGAAATATATGTTTACGCCCAAAAATTCTAATAATTTTATGCTCGTGACTTTTTGTGCGGGCCTGGTGGCCCAGTTTGTTTTGATAGTGGTTATTACCACTATGGTGGTGTTAGACCCCGCCTTTAACCCTATGGGTTTTATGCCTGTTTGGGCACTTATCTTGGTAAGCCAGGGGCTTACTTTTGGTGTACCTTGTGTTATATATTTAATTATACATCGGCGGCGCATAAAGGAGCTTTTGCCATTTAGGCGGCTGGGGTGGCTTAATGTTGTGATGATTGTTGGTATGACGTTGGCCGTTATGCCGCTGTTTATGCTGGTTAATTTGGTTAGTCAGTTTGTTTTTCCTAATGTTATTGGCGAAACTATTATGGAAGTGATGCAGGACGGCCTGATGTTAACCCTTATAATTGTGGCTGTGGTGCCTTCTATTTTTGAAGAGGTGGCCTTTAGAGGCATTGGTTTTGCGGGTTTTAAGGGTGTAAAGGTAGGCGCGGCGGCTTTGATAAACGGGTTGATTTTTGGTATGGTTCATATGAACATGAACCAGTTTATATATGCGTTTATGCTTGGTGTGGTGTTTTGCTACTTTATGTACTATACAAAGTCCCTGTGGGCACCTATTTTGGCCCATTTTGTTGTAAATGGCATCATGTCACTTATACAATATACTGCCATTGCTCTTGACCCAGCCACCCTATATGCCGCCGCCGAGGTGGAAATGACTTCGCCGGAAATGCTGTTGACCATAGTGTTTTTTGTTTTTATATCTATATTTACAACTGGTGCTTTTATTGCTATTTTTGTATATTTTAAGCGATACAACATACGGCGCAACGACGCGGCGGGCATTGTAACCGACACGGCCGCGGCAGCCTTGGCCGAAGGGCACGAACGGCCCAAAGCTTTTACCGCCGCGTTTTGGGTGGTTGTGGGCTTGTTTGCCGCTATGATGGCCATGAACTATTTGTTGCCGGTGATATTATGAGATTTGTGATAAAAGGCGATGTGGTGCACAACGATATACAGACCATGGCCCAGGTTTTTTTCCAAAATACGGGATTTCAGCTGGCGGAGGAAGTGCCGGGGGATGGCATGTGTCTGGTGGTGGAACAGCGTGGTCAAAAAGTATGGGTTGGGTTGTATATTGACGGCGGTATGACGGACTTCTTTGCGGCAAAAATAGAGCAGAGGGACGAAAAAAGTGTGGCGCGGGCGGCAAAACTGGCTGTTTTTGGGGTGTTGGCACCTTTTACGGGCTATCGGCCGCCCTGGGGGTTGCTGACGGGCATACGCCCGGCGAAAATTGTGACCGGCTTGCGCGACCGGGGGTTTTCTTGGCAGGAAGCACAACGAGAGTTGCAAACATACTATCTGGTAGAACATGGGCGTGCGCGACTTTGCGTGGATGTAGCCGCCGCCCAGCAGGATATAATTTGTGGTGCCGAAAAAGCCGTAAGTATCTACATCAGCGTGCCTTTTTGCCCCACGGTGTGCAAATACTGCTCCTTTTCATCCTATCCGTTGGATAAGTTTGGCAAATATATGGATGACTATGTGGCGGCATTGATCAAGGAAGTTGAGTTTTTGGGCAAGATGGCCAGCCAATATAAAGCAGAAAATATATACATTGGCGGCGGCACCCCTACGGCCCTGGATGATAGAAATTTTGAACGGCTGTTGGCGGCTGTGGCAGAGGGTTTTGATATTGGCGGTGTTGCGGAGTATTCTGTAGAAGCCGGCCGGCCGGACACCATAACAGCACAAAAACTGGCACTGATGCAGAAATACGGCGTGGGGCGTATTTCTATAAACCCCCAGACCCTTAATGACACCACACTGGCCCATATAGGCCGCGGCCATAGTGTGGCACAGTTTTTTGCTGCATATGAAATGGCTCGGACAGCGGGTTTTGACCATATAAATATTGACCTTATTTTAGGCCTGGACGGCGAGGGGCCGGACGATGCGTCCCGCACCTTGGAGGGCATAGCAGCCCTTGGTCCGAAGGCCGTCACCATACATACTTTGGCGGTTAAGCGGGCGTCGCGCCTGCGGCAGGAGCTGGAAGACGCACATTTGGCACAGATAGCGCAAATGGAACAGATGCTGACCCATGCCGCAAAATATATGGTCGCCGCGGGTCTTGCGCCATATTATCTATATAGACAAAAAAACAGCCTGGGTAATTTTGAAAATGTGGGGTATGCCGCTGATGGGTACGCAGGGCGGTATAATGTGCAAATTATGGAAGAGCGGCAAAGCGTGTATGCCGCCGGGGCCGGGGCTGTGACCAAGCTGGTGGGGGAGCGAGATAGTCGCATAGAGCGTATTTTCAACTTCCGCAACCCGGTGGATTATATACGCCAGGTGGACGAGATGATAGAGAGGAAGAACGGGAGAGATGGATAAAACGAGGGCTTGCTGTTTTTCCGGCCACAGGTCGGTGCATTTTGATATGGATTTCTCTCATATGGGCTATGTTTTCCAAGGGGTGCTTAAAAAGGCAATACAACAGGCCATTGCCGATGGGTACAGATTTTTTTACGGTGGCCTGGCCAGAGGGTTTGATATAATTGCCGCCGAGGTGGTCATAAAAGAAAAATACTCCAGAAACGATGTGGATCTGACAATAATCAGCGTGGCACCCTTTAGGGGTCACGAGCTAAAGTGGGGCCAACCATGGCGAGAGCGTCATGACGCGGTGCTAAAGGCCTCCGAGATACAGGTTCTTAACGATAGATTTATCCAGGGGTGCTACCACGAGCGCAACAGGCATATGGTGGATAATTCCAGCCGCCTGATAGGCTTTTACAGCGGCAAAAGCGGCGGCACAAAGCATACTTTTGACTATGCCCGGGATAGGGGCATTGATATTGTAAATATATGGGATGAGGTGCAATGGCTGGATCCAATGCGCACAAAAAACGGCCACCTTTGAGATGACGGCCGTTTTTTGCGCTATTTTTTCTTTGCCAAAATAATTGCGTGGAAAGTATCATCACTGACCGGGCTGTGCCATTCAACGTTCCAGCCATATTTTTCGAGCCAGGAAACGACTTGTTCATATGCAGGAAAATGCTTAGTAAACTCTTTGATGACGGTAAATGTCTCGCCATCTTTTGGTGTAATTTCATAACGGCGATAGCTTTTGTCCATGCGTGTTTTGCTGTTGTATTCGCCCTCTACAAGAATAAATTTGCCATATGTGCCGTGGTCGTCGGCTCCCTCAAAAATAGCCCTTTCTTCGGTTTTGCCGGGTGTAGATGTCGGCCAGTTGGCGCAGGTAAAATCAAGATACAAATGCCCGCCTTGCTTTACACAGGAAGCGGCTTTTTGGATAAATAACTCCTGTGCCTGCTTGTAATCCCCATCAGTTATAATATTGACGAGGATATTTCCGGACAAAACAACCACATCAAATCCATTACCCCAATCATATGACAATGCGTCGGCTTTGAAGTATTTGAAATTGGCAAGGCCGCCTGCTTTATTGGGTATTCGTGCAAGCATAGCTTCGTCGATATCAAAACCCGTTACAAAGTGGCCTGACTGGGCCAGGGGAATAGAGATTCGTCCGCTTCCGCAGGCAACCTCTAAAATATTTAACGGTGGTTTGCCTACAGTTGCGATGATGTGCTGCACATCGTCCTGCATAGTCTGCTGGTCGTAAATGTATGCATACCAATGTTGTATTAAATCGTTCGTCATGCTCTACCTCCGTTTTTTGGGAGAGCTAATATATAGTCACCCTCTTTTTCGCGTTTGCGGCAACTATGATTTTGTTAGCCATAATGAACACCCCTCTCTTAAAACTTATTGATATTCAAAGGCCGACTTTCCACAAAAAGTCGGCCTTTATAGATTTATTAGTCTTTTTTATCACTTTTATCAGAGATACCAACCGGCGGCGGCGTCATGACGGGGGTTTTGACCCCGGCAATGTCATTTTTGCGCACCCAGACTTTAAAACCGCGGCCTTCACCGAATTCTATGAGGAAAGAATCCGTGCCGGTGCCGACGATTTTGCCGAAAAAGCCGCTGGTGGTGACAATATTATCACCCACCGCCAAAGCATCTTGCATGGTTCTGGTGGCTTTGGCCTGCTTGCGCTGGGGACGTATTACCAGAAAGTACATGACGGCAAACATAAGTAATATGGGGATAAGCAGGCCGCCGAAAGCCGCAAAGCCGCCGGGTTGCTCTTGGGGTTGCTGGCCGACTTGCTGCTGTGTACCCTGGTTGCCTTGCTGTGCGGGTGGTGTGCCGCCACCCGTGCCTTGGCTGCCAACTTCTTGGCCGCCAACAAACACTTGGCCGCCGCCTTCGCCTGTGTTGCCGCCTGGGTTCATGCAGGACGCAAAGACAAACAACGAGGCCACAAGGACAAGTGCCAGCCTAAATTTGCGGGTTTTGCGGGTAATATTCATTAAAACAACTCCTTTAGAAATTTATATACTCATATTCTTTCAAAGCAGTAACGTAAAAACGCAATATTTTTGTGCATATGCAAGAAGATGCTGACACAGCATATGTGCAAAAATATAAGTTTTTGTTACTGGTTTGGAAGGGTATGAGTATACAACCCAATTATACATAATTTTGACAGGCTTGTCAACATGGGTTTTGAAAGGTACAAATATAGTAATATTTTTTATGTTAAAGTGGAAAGCTAATAAAAAAGGCATGGGGAATGTGTAAAGTATGTCGTGATAGTATATATACGAGGAGGAAAGAGGAGCATGAGGAAAAAGAAGACCAAGGCAGAGGCGGAAAAAGCTGCCCAAGAAGTATGCAAACAAGAAATGAGAGAGAAGCAGGAAGCCATTAGCAAATATCGATATGAGATTGCCAGCGAGGCGGTTTTTCCTGTCAGATATGGCTTTGGCGGCGATGGAGGCTATAGCTCCGGCGGTTTTAAAAGTGGGTATCTTGTAAATAGGATGATTGAAGCCAGAGAGAGACGTAAAGACGATTGAGCATTTTTATCATGTTGCACCTCTAAGTTGCGGAATGTATATTGGTGCGACGGACAGGCCGTCAAAACCCATGCTTACAAGGGTTTCGGTCATTTGTGAATTGGCGGCTATTTCGCCGCAAATATATGCCTTAATGCCGGCTAATTTGGCATTTTCAGAGGCTTTTGCTATTAGTTGCAGCACTGACGTTGGGCTGTTATCTTGGCGGCCAGCGGCTGATATATACCGGGTAAGGTCATTTGTGCCGATAGCGAAAAAATCCACCTTGCGGGCAAGCTGGTCGGATATTAGAACCGCCGCTGGGGTTTCTATCATTATGCCCACGGGGATGCTTTTGGCTGATAATTCTTGGCATGTAGCTTTCAATGCAGACTTACAGTGGTCAACATCCCGCATAGAGGATATCATTGGGAATATTACGGACACGCTACCGTGGGCAGATGCCCGTAAAATAGCCCGCAACTGGGTTTTGAGCAACTGTGGATGCTGGATATACACGTGTACGCCCCGTAGGCCCATTGCGGGGTTTTTTGTGTTGTGTGTGCATAGAAATTTTGGCCACTTATCGCTGCTAAAATCCGCGGTGCGTATCATCAAATCCTTGCCTTTCATGGCTTTTGCGGCATAGGAATAAATGGCAAACAGCTCATCCTCTGTGGGGCAGGTTGGGCGATTGAGGTATGCAAATTCGGTACGGAAGAGACCGACCCCGTCGCAACCGGCTTGCAGAGCCGCTTGCAGATCTGTTTCGTTAGAAATATTGGCCAAAAGGCGCATATTGCCGGGCCATGGAATTTGCGGAGTGGCGGCTGTTTGCTGCTTTTGTTGCAGGGCTGATATAGTTGTTTCGTCAGGCTCTACATAACACAACCCAGCGGTGGCATCCAAGGCTATTTCCTTACCATTTACGGCGGTTATATCCGTTTGTATAATGCATGGGATGCCAAGGGCTTTGATTAAAATGACTGCGTGGGAGTTTTCTGCGCCGCCTTTAAGGATAATGCCATGTATGTGGGTTTTGTCTATTTGCAGCACCTGGCTTGGGGCAAGGTCGTGGGCTATGATGATGGTAGGGCCGGCGAGATGGTAATTTTGTGCATGGCCCGACAGGGTATCGGCCAGTCTTTGGGTTATATCAATAACATCCGTGGAGCGGCTGTGGATATATGAGTTGCGAGAGGACGCAAGAATGTGAGAAAAATGTCGGCCTACCCGCAAAACGGCCTGGATGGCACTTAGGCCCTCTATCATAATTATGTTATGAACTGTCTGGTTAAATTCGGCATCGTCCAACATTAGGGCCTGGGCAGCTATAATGCCGGTTTGGTCTTTTAAGCTATCTAATTGTTTATGAGCATGGGTTTTGGCCTCGACAAAAGCGGCCCATTCTTCGGCTGGGCTGATGGTATTGAGAGTATGATGGGGTTTGGGTGTTTGTAAAAAGTATGCCCGGGCAAAGGCAATGCCGGGGCAAATTCCTTTGCCGTGGTGGATGGTCATGATGTGGCTCCTAAAGCGGGCGGCCGAGGGCGGCCGGCCCTACGAATATTGATTGAATTAAATAATACAACACCGGTGTGTACCGTGTCAACACCATGTCCGAGGGAGAAATTTTAATTCTGTGTTCCCATATGGGAAAAATGGTGATATAATGAAAATATCATGTGCTACCAAGGAGGCAGATTGCTGTTATGGCTGCAAAAGCTGAACATTTATATATATTTGGGCATCAAAACCCAGATACGGACTCTGTTTGTTCTGCCGTTGCCTATGCCCATCTAAAACGGGAGATGGGCGCGAAAGGGGCCAGGGCATACAGGCTTGGGGAAATTAACAAAGAAACGGAATTTGCGCTGAAGTATTTTGGTGTTAGAAAGCCGCCGTTTTTGCCCGACGTGCGCCTTAGGGTGGGGGATTTGGAGCTGCACCAGCCCGACACACTGGGCGAGAATGACCCCGTTAAAACCGCATGGGATATATTGCGTAATTCTGACGGCAGCCGCATAATTCCTGTTGTTTCTGATGAACAGCGGGTTAAGGGCATCATTGGCATGGGAGACTTGACCAGTATTTTTATGGAAGTCTCTGATGAAGATGTGGTGAAGCGCCACGAGATTTTGTATCATAATTTGGTTAGCATACTTGGTGGCCGGCAAATAGGCGGCGCGTATAATTACGAGAAGCTGGAGGGGTCGCTGTATGTGGGCACAAATTTCTCTAAAGATTGCGAGATAAACGACAAAGATGTGGTTATTACAGGAAAAATCGACAATGCCTGGAATTTGGCGTATAAATATGACTTTGGCTGTATTATCCTGACAAATAGCATCGAGCCCAAAGGGTTGGAGGGGGCAAAATGCGCCATTGTTTGTGTGGAGCATTCTATGTTTAAGGCCATTAGCCTGGTGTCTCAGGCCATTAGCCTGGGCAGCCTAATGAACACCAGCGATGTAGTCACTTTTTCAGCAAATAACTATTTAGATGATATATCCGATGTTATACAAATGTCTAAGCACCGCAATTTCCCTGTTGTTAACGAAGACGGGGTGCTGTACGG
>WQVZ01000029.1 GCA_009785595.1 Defluviitaleaceae bacterium
ACAAGTACTACTTCTACGGTCTGGCCTGTAAGGGTGACTGTAAGGTATATACGCTGCCAGTTGCCTCTTGCATTGGCATCAATATGGTTTACATTACCCGGGTTGGCCCACATATGGTTAATGTGTATAAACTGTAGTGCGCATTGGCCGTTAGGAAGTACAGCTGTTACTTGTAGGTCTCCGTGTGTTACAGGAGCATTTACTCCGCCAAGCTGTGTCCACATACGTATTGTGCCGCCTTGGGCCAATGATGCATTAGGTCTGCTTGGTGTGCCGCCTTGGCCATTGTTGAAGATGTCCAGGGTGAATGGCACAGCTCTGTTGTTGAGGAGTACGAGTTCTACTGTTTGGCCATATAAAGTGGCAGTAAAGTAGATGCGTTGCCAGTTAACATTCTTGTCAACGTCAATCATATTAACATAACCGGGGTTGTTCCATATGCGGTTAATACGTACAACATCCATAGCACATTGGCCATTGGGGAATGTAGCTGTTACATCTAAGTCTGCATAAGGTACAATGGCGTTTACGCCATTAAGTCTGGTCCACATGCGGATGGTGCCGGCTATGCTTGCTACGTTGTCGTTACCGTTGTTAAATACGTTAAGATCAAAATCAGGTCTGGATTCGCCAAAGATCTCCCATTGGGTTGCGCCTGTAGCAGTAAACAATCCGCTAAATGGTGATCTGGCAAAATTAATACGCAAAGATCTTGTGTACACAGGCTCAAAAGCCACGCCGTTCCACAATCTGTGGGCAAAGCCGGGTTCAACTCTATTGCCCATGGTGCCAACACCTTCGCCGGCTTCATTGATCATATGCTCAATTCTTATCCATTGGTTGGTATTGGGGCACAGATATTCTACGTAAATATCTTCATCAGGGCCAAAGAAACCTGCAAAGGCCACGCCGCGTTCGCGTGATTCGATATGAGGATCACCTTGATGCCACAAAACTCTGGTGCCGTCAATCTGCATAATGCTCGGCCATTCCATTGTCATAAAGTGGCGGTCTCTTGGGTCACCGTTAACCCAGCCGGTATGCTCCGTCCAACGTGGTGTTGGGGAAGAGTTGTGAGGGAATGGCATCATAGAAGCACCGCCAACGCCATCAATAAAGCCTGCCCATGTAGACCAGGTGCCGCCGCTCAAAGTACCGTTGCGCAATGCATTGGCATTGGATGTATGGCCAACCGGACTGTCGAAATGGAAACGCAGGTGGCTTAATCTAAGGGTGCCGTTGTAAGGCTGTGCCGGTGTGTTGCGGGCAATATTGCCGTTTGCCCAGGTTATGGCTGTTGCTTGGTTCAATCTGCCTTGGGTATCTTGGTTTATATCCAAGATAAGTGCAAGAATTGCAGTAGTTGCCGCAGTAACTTGCGCCTGTGTGGCATCCGCATCAAGAGCAAGGGCCGCCGCAATGGCATCCACAAGGTCTTCGCAAGGCTCAACAACAGCTTGCGCCGCAGCTATAGAGCTTTCCAATACAGATGTGTCTACTCTGGTGGTATATACTACGCCCACATTACGTGTGTTAAAGTATGTATTGGCACCCAACCTAAGGTCATAAACCCAGGTATGGTTTCCGTTGGCTGCGCCCGCGTGTGCGTTGTTCCAGTTTACAACAGGTGCGGCCAATACTACAAACCACAGATATTCGGTATTTTCAGGCACAACAAAGGTCGCAGTGCCTTCACGGTTTGCAAGGTTAGCGGAATGAATTTGGCCATAATGGCGCGTGCCGTCTTCTGTCATAGCCAAGAAGCCATAACGCCAGCCGGCTTGGTTGTCGTTTGCGCCAAATTGACGGCCGCCGCCTGTGTTGTTGGTGCCGCCAAAGAACTCGGATTGCAAAGCTCCTCTAAAATCAATGGTAACTGTGTTGCCAACTGTCGGAACCTCTAAACGAACAGCATTAAAGCCCCATGGGTTAGGAGCAAGACCGCGCGCTACACGGTACCAGTCGCCGCCGTCATTGGTAAATCCGGCAGAATGCATGTTAGAAAACGGCTGGACATAATCCCTAAGGGTGTCCATATCCCATGTTACCATTCTGCGGGCCGAATCAAACATCCTGTCGCCCATTTGGTCATGTGTAAGGTCAAAATACAGCCTGTAGCGGTTAAGAACGTCGCCGCCATGACCTGAACGAGCCAATCTTGTTATAATGTCTTTGCCGTGGGTGCTGGCCCAGTCTTCATAGAACAAAGGATTAGACCATACCATATTTGTTGCTTCAAAGCCCATGTGGCTAAAGTCTTGCGCACCAAAATAATGATGCTCCCAGAAGAATACATGGGGATAAACATTCATAACACTGTGCTGCGAATGAAGCTCTGCATGGCCAAGAGGGCCTGCGCCGCCAGAACCCTGGAAGCTGTGAGCCATCTCGTGTACAACAGTTGGGAATCCATAGCATTCTGTAAGAGGGTTAAACATAGGACGTGTTGCGCCAACAGATTGCTGGAATTGCTGGATACCACCACGGTTGGCATTACATACCGGGCAGAAGTGTGTAGCAGTACCGCCGCTGGCTGTCCAGCCCGCGTTGTACCACAATCTAAATACGCCTCTGTATGAATCATAAAGCTGGTTGCCGCCTACTCTGCCGGCAGCTGGTGCACGGTCATGAGCATAATGGAAACCCATTTCAAACAAGAAGTGTTCAAATATTCTGTCTACTTCCGCGGCAAGTATATCCAAAGGAACCCAAAGCTGGTTGTGGTTAAGGTACATATACTCGGAATCAGGTCTGTGTGTCGCCCATCTGCCTGTGTTCTCCCACATGATGATATAGTGTTCGGTTTCGATAGAGTTTGCAGGTATAAGGTTGGGGTTAGCTCCACCCGGCCAAGATACCGCTGTCTTTTTAAAGTTTTTAAAGCATTGTCCAGGTATAAGGTTACATTCTTCTCTGCCTGCTCTTACGCAATGATGACATACAACGCACTCACAAAGACGCGCTATTTGTGCGCAAGTAGGTACTTGGCAGTGAACCAGACATGCAGAACGATAACAGCCATCCGCCGGACACACAGGCACGGCCGCCATTGGGCCAAATGCCGCTGTGTTTACAGGGCCGCCAAGAATGGCAGCATTGCCGGAAGTTGCCACAACTCTTAAAAAGTTAGTCGCATCAGCCGAAATAGTTGTGTAGTTGCGGCCGGTTGCGCCGCCAATATTTGTCCATGGGCCGTCCGCACTTGCACTTCTTTGCCATTGAAGATTTACAGCCGCTTCATGGAAAGGACCCGCAACGCCGTCAAATACCAAATCGCCGGCTCTGAGAACAGTACCAGGAAGAAGGTCAGCACCGGATACAACTGTAATATTGCCTATAGACATAAGGGTAACAGGGTCAAGTGCAGCCTGTGCGCCAAATACCTCAAAGGCGCCTACGCCAATACCCGGGGATGTGCCGCCCGTTTTTGCTCCAAACACTAAAAGTCTAAGAGCGGTTGTTTCAACAGGTGCAGGAAACTCCACAACGTTCCATACAGGATTGGGCGCCCACGATGTTGGGGCTGGCCAAGGACGATTTGCCGGGTTTGCACCGGATCTTCCGTCTACGCCAATTGGAGTGTTAGGGTCAGCAGCGGTTGCAACGCCGGCTGTAGGGGTAAAAGCAAAAATATCCTGCCATTGGCCTTGATCATTTAAAAACTGAGCATTTGCCGCTCTTGGCCATTGAACACCAGCGTCAGTAAAGATATGCCACATTACGCGCAAACCTTCGATTACATATGGGGCGTTCCAGCTCAATTGCAGCCACACAGGGCTTGTTTGAGAACCTACGGTTGCTCCGGCACCCCATGTGTTCCAATGGTTGTTGCCGGCGGCGGTAGGAATTGTGCCGTTAATAGCGTTGGCTCCCGTATTAGCACCATTGGCGTGCTGGGTGGTAGCCGTAGCCACACGGGCAATATTGCCCTGGGCATATGTAGTGGTACCTGCTTGCGTCCAATGGGGCGGAAAATCTGTCGGCTCAGCCAATGGCGCAACTTCCTCGTATTGCTCTTCTATGCCTTCAAAAAACTCCGCAATTGCCTCATAAATCGCTGCGGTTAAGTCTTCCGATACCTCGGCAACGGGCACTTGTGGTACAGGTGCAACGCCAAAACCAGAAGCAGCGGAACCAAAAACCGGCAAATTAAGTGCCGAAAGAACCATAACTAATGTCAAAGTCCACGCGGCAACACGGCCAAAAATTCGTGCATTTCTCTTACTCAATCTCATCCTACTCCTTTCATTTTTCCAAAACCTCCACGTACCCACTTTACGTATTGGTTTTATCGACTGGTTATACTACAAAAACCCAGGCGCACAGCAGATATGTCAAAATATCCATAACCCACCGCCCGGGCCAATAATCTAGAGCGCAACGCCTCCTTTCCGAATCACAGTCATTCAACCAGAAAAATACCCAAAGAAAACGCAGGTTTTTTCACAAAACAAAGGCTAATTGACACAGCCATGTGAAAAAAGAGCGGTTTAAAGCTTTGTTGGGCAATTTTCGGGCCGAATGACCACACTGTTTAGCGACACAGCAATACGCCTATGCCACAATTTCCCTTTAATTCTAACATGGACACACCCTTATGTCAACACTTACAAAAATAAATCAACCACGCCCAAATTTCATAAAATAATCAACAACATTAAAGATAAAGCACCACTATTTTTACCACCTATTGTCCAAAAACCTAGTCCGGGGCGCCGACCTCGGCGTCCCATCTTAAATCTACAAGATAAACTCCCGCACCGCCACCAAAACAGCAATATGCACGGGATAAAAGAAATAAAAACCCCATTTTACAACAGCGTTACTAGGCCCCGGCCGACCATTATACATATGCACCAATACCGCAGCCGCAGCCGCAAACAAAAAGCGCGGGTTAATAAACTGATATTGCGCACCAAATGGATAATACAGAAAAAACAACACAGCCAGCATGACCCCGCAACGGGCCGCACGGTCAAAAGGCCCCGCCACATATATCAAAAATATCATAGCCACACCATATATGCTATAATCACTGGACAAATAGTACGCCACAAACATCATAGGCAAAACCGCGGCCGCTGCCAGCCCAATTTTCATCGCCGCTGTCGGTTTTTCGCCCCGACATAGCCTTTCATAGACAGCCACCGCTGCAACACCCAAAAACAGCGTATAAAAAATATTGGTGTCCCGCACAAAGCTTATGCCGCTGCGCCCATACATAAAGGCCAAATCAAAAAATACCTCGCTGACCAAGGCCAAAAACCCCAGGCGCAGCAGGTATTTGTTAATATTTTTCGTATGCAAACAGCCCTGGGCAACCAAATACGCAAAAACAGGAAAAGCTATGCGCCCCACATTGCGCATCATGTGGTAAATCTCCAGCCGCCCTGGCCCATCCACCAGATGTATGTACACAACCGCCCCAAAATGATCGATAAGCATAGAGACGACTGCAATTATTTTCAGCACAAAAACGCTCATAATCCCAACAGACCCCTCATCATCGCTCTTGGAAGCCTGTCTAAAATCTAATATGAACCGATTTTTGGCACATAGTTTGCGGAGCAAAAATGTCGAAAAAAAATCGTGTGAAGATAGATTTTAGGCAGGCTCTTACAGGAATTTCATTTTCCGGCCCATCTGACTTATACACAAACCCAAATTGACCAAACAGGCCACCCGCCTTTTTCACAAGCCACCATAAAGGCTTCATTTTGCGCAATTTTGGCCCGCATATAGTTTTCGCAAGGCTTTGATGTCCCGCCGCCTTCATACCACTACGTTAAACCCCCGCCAACTCCCGTACATATCTGTCGTATTCACGAGAAAGAGCAGCCCAGGCCCCAATATCATCCGTCGTAACCGGACGTATTACATCAGCGTTACCTCCTGCGACCCATGCCGCCGCGGGATATACCGCCGCCTCCGCCACGTGTTGAGCCGCCGCGGCTAAAACCGCCGCCATACCCGCCACCGGGCCTTGGGCCACCCATACCGCCACCAAAACCACCCGTACGTGGTGGAACACCTCCGCCGGATAGTCCGCCTCCACCTCCGCGGGTATTACCGCCACGGTTAAAGCCACCGGGTTGGTTGCCGCCAAAGCCGCCCATTTGCTGGTTGCGATGCTGCCTGTTGGCACTGTGCCGTCCCATCATATATCCACCAAAAAAGCCGCCCATGCCCCAGCGTCTGCGCCCAATCATCGGGCCGCCCATTGGGCCCATCATGCGCCGTCTGCGGTTTCTGCCCATAGATGACATAACCGCCAACACCAGCACAATTATCACCAGCAGCGGTATTATCGCACCCCAATCGGTGTCCTCGGCAGGAAGCGTTTGGCGCGGCACATAATATGGCGCAGCCGCCCCTTGGTTCTGTCCCGCCGGCAAAAACAGCTGATACATATTGTTCGCCAGGGCATTAAACAGGGTCATCACCGCCATGTCATAATTGCCCATGGCAAAATATTCATAAAAATACTCGGCAAAATACCCATCAATAACGGAGCGTGGCATATATGACGCCAGCCCCTCGCCCACAACCATATGGGCCACACCGTCTGCCGTGGCCACTACCACCAAAATGCCGGTGTTGCGCTCTGCATCACCCACGCCCCAATGGTCAAAAACATCAGCGGTATAGCTGGCAATGTCCGTGCCTGCCGGAACAAATTCCCTGATGTAAAACATAACCTCGCTGTGGATATACCCTCGCATCTGTATGTTTATATTGGTAAGGTGACTTATAGTAGCCGGTGTCAACACACCCACCTCATCACGCACGGCCTCATTACCCGGCAAATCCGGAAAATTAGCGGCAACAACACTTGCCACCGGCAAAATCACCAGTGCTACGGCCAAAATCATGCTTATAATTCTTTTCATACTTTGTCCCCTCCCGTAATTTATCCGGGACGCCGCCTCGGCGTCCCCTACAAAATGCGGCATTCTGCCGCCAAACCCACCTGCGTACAGTTAACCAGAAAAACATTTGTAGATCATTGCGGTCTCCGAGCCGCAATCCCATATTAAAACCCAAGTTTATTAGATGGCGGATCAAGCCCGCCATGACGGTGTAGGGGCGGCATTCTGCCGCCTGGCCTAATCAAACCTGGGCATCTCATCCACAAGCATCCTCACCAAAAAACCTAAATTGCCACCTAGTGCCGCATTAAACTCACCGGCAATATTATTGTACCCAGCCCGCGCCATAATGTCGTCTTGTTCCAAAAAATTCGCGTGGAAATTTATAGCACGCCCGCGGTTATGCTCATCCATCTCCACATCTTCCAGCCGGTCATAAACAGCCCACACTGCCCGGTTAAGCTCCACAAAAAGCCCATAAATCACACCAACATCGTTAGCATCCTGTATGTCCAGCACAATGCGCTCAATACCAATGACGCTTATCTCGCTGTCACTAAGATAATTCTCCGCCACACGCTGCATATAAAAAGCCTGGGATGACGCATCCCGCACCCTTGGCATAATTTCATTGTCAAAGGCATCCTGTGCGGCACCGCGCATACCCCCATAGCTGCCCCACGCCCCAAAAAACACCGCCGCAACCATCACAACAGCAGCCACGGCCCATGCCACACTTCTGTTTTTAAGCATATCACAGCCCCTCCCGCTTCATGATATTTTCCAACACCGCAATGTCCGTGGTAATGTCCAGTGCCTTGTCGCTGTACAGGCTGTCCAGCTGATGCTCAAAAGCTTCCTCTATCTTAACCAACGACGCAGATATCTTAACCAACGTCGCACTAATATTCTCGCCTATCACAGCTTTTTGACACAGGTCAGCATAACTTTGCAAAAACTTCATGGCCGTGGGATAGTAATAGTCCATAAAAGTGTTAATTTTGCGGGCATGACCCGGATTTTTAGCAATAAACCCAAAAATATCCTCCGAAACTTCTTGAAGATGCACAATCTGCTTGGTTATGCCCTCGTCGTCTATCATCTCGCCCAGTTCACCCAATCGGCGTATATATTCCCTGCCCTGGGTTAATATAGCATCCGCGGCGGCATCGCCTGTTTTCTCAAACACCACTTCCCTGGGCACCTCTATTATCTTACCGGGAAAAAGCTTGCCCAGCGCAAAAAACCCAAGCACCGCCACACCTAGCCCAATAGCCAGGTCAGCAAAACGCCACATAGGAAAAATAAAGCAATAAGCCAAAAAAACCGCCGCCATGCCATAAATAGGCACCACAGATTTTATGCGTTTTTGCATACCAACTTCCTTTCTACAACAACATCTCGAACAACCGTGGGGCCATATATACCTCTATGGCCGCCACCGTCACAACCGCCGTCACGCCAGCAATTGCCGTATATATCACAGGCCGCGTGGCCTCCAGCCGGTTCTTGGCAATAAAACAAGCAGTATACCCATAAACCGGCATAATTATCGCATTTTGTATAGCATACAGCCCCATGGCCATCACAAAACCCCGGCCCCCAAAGGCCTCCACCATCATAGCCGCAGAAAAGCCCAATGTCATGGCACGCAAATACAACACCAAAAAGGCGGCATAACGAACCCTTGACACAGCGGCGCAGGCCCAAATCAACACCAGCATCCGGCCGTAGCGCAGCAGGCTTTCCGCAACAGCACCTAAACCAAGAGCCGACGCATCAAAGTTAGTGACAAAGTGATGTAAATTGGCCACAAGCTGAGCCAAATCTGCCTCGCTAAAAAAATACGGGCGCAGTATTCCGGAAACAACCCCGGCAACCATGGATATCACCAATAGCACCATTGCCACATCACGTTTTTTACGCCTCATCCCGCCGCCTCCATAAACAAGCTGCTTTGCGGGCGACCACAGGCCGCCCCTACGAACCACTCATGTAGAGGCGACCTGTGGTCGCCCGCAAAATTACCACATAACAGCTTATTCGCCAATGGGCGGGGCAATTCTTATTCCCGCTCTTTTACGGAATTTTTTGATTCAATCGCCTCAACATGCGCCTTCAGCACAAGATTAATATACTGAGAAAACGCCCTGTCATCCTCTTCCGCCAGCATCTTTATTTTTTCAATCAAATCGTTGTCTAATGTGATGCTGACTCTGTCTTTCAGTGGTCTCATTTCAATCACCCGAAATCAGAATACCACTTTATGCTAATTTATATTGCAAATTATTATAAAATATGATAGAGTAACACTTGGGCAATGTCACTGAATCACCACGCCCATCGGCGGCCTAACTCCGGCTTGAACACTGCCGCCACCCCGAAGTCAATGCCGCCCCGCGCACACGTAGGGGCGGCATTTTGCCGCCCGGTTTACCTATCTTTTCATCCCAACATACGCAAAAATTGCCAAAATTGTCTTAGAATCAAAAATTTCCCCACTGCCAATCATCTCTTCGCACCGAGCCAAACTATATTTTTCCACAGTCAAAAACTCATCCGCGTCCAATTTCTGGGCGGTCTTCGTCAGCCCCTCGGCAATATATATGTGTATCCTGTCATTAGACACCCCAATGGCATTATTAGCCGCCATCACAAAAGTCAGCTTGCTCGCCCGATAACCTATCTCTTCCTCAAGCTCCCTGGCGGCACATTCCTCCGGTTTTTCCAACGCATCCATGGTGCCGGCGGGTATCTCCAACACATGTTGCCCCAAGGCATGGCGATATTGCCGCACCAAGTACACATTGCCCTCATCATCCACAGGCAAAATACCCACGCCCTCATAGTGCAGCAACACAATCTCCCGTTTGGCCACACTGCCATTGGGCAGCTCAACATCATCCACAATCATGCGCACAATTTTGCCATTATATATCTCTCTGCGATTCACAACTCTATACGGCCCCATAACTTAAAACTCCGCATTGCGCACAGTGCGCGGGAAAGGTATAACATCCCTAATATTCGTCATGCCCGTAAGATACATCAAAAATCTCTCAAACCCCAGGCCATACCCGGCGTGCTTTACCCCACCAAAGCGGCGCAAATCCAAATACCACTGATAATCCTCCGGCACCAGCCCGTGGCTCTTCATAGAATCCACCAGCACATCCAGACGCTCTTCACGCTGGCTGCCGCCTACAATCTCGCCAATAGCCGGCACCAACAAATCCGTAGCCGCTACCGTCTTGCCGTCATCATTGCGGCGCATATAAAAGGCCTTTATGTCCTTGGGATAATCTGTCACAAACACGGGTTTTTTAAACATCACCTCGGATATATACCGTTCATGCTCGCTTTGCAACCCCGCATCCCAATCCACAGGATATTCAAACTTCTGGCCGCTTTTCTTCAATGCTTCAATGGCTTCGGTGTAGGTAATTCTCCCAAAATCCGCCTCCACCACGTTTTTCAGCCGTTCAATAACACCTTTTTCAATGAAAGCGTCAAAAAACTCCATCTCTTCCGGCGCATTGTCAAGAATATACCGGGTGCCATACTTTATCATGTCCTCAATAAGCGTCATGCAGTCGCCAAGGTCAGCAAAGGCAATCTCCGGCTCCAGCATCCAAAATTCCGCCAAATGCCGCGATGTATTAGAATTCTCTGCCCTAAATGTGGGCCCAAATGTATACGTATCACCAAAGGCCAGGGCATATGCCTCTGCTTGCAGCTGGCCCGTAACCGTAAGGTTAGCCGCCTTGCCAAAGAAATCTTTAGAAAAATCAACCTTGCCGCCCTCTACGGGCATATTGGCAAAATCCAACGTGCTTACCTGAAACATCTCTCCCGCGCCCTCGGCATCCAGCGACGTTATCAGCGGCGAATGTAAAAATACAAAGCCCCGCTCCTGAAAAAACCTGTGCAAAGCATGGCTGGCCAAACTGCGCACCCTAAAAACAGCAGAAAACGTATTGGTGCGCGGCCGCAAATGAGCCATGGTGCGTAGGGTCTCAAAATTATGTCGCTTCTTTTGTAGGGGATAATCCTCCGGTGCGGCGCATTCTATCACAATCTCAGTTGCCGCCACCTCAAAGGCCTGTTTTGCCCCCTGGCTTTCCACCAATGTGCCGGTGACGCTTACGGCACTGCCCGTCAGCAATTTTGCCACCTGGGCAAAATTAGGCAAATCCGCCTGAAAAACCACCTGTAAGCTCTTAAAAAAACTGCCGTCATTAAGCTCTATAAACCCAAAGTGATTATTGTCCCGCAAGGTGCGCACCCAGCCGGACAACCGCACCTCTTTGCCCAAATAACCGCCGGCGTCTCTGTAAATATCCGCTATACGTGTTCTCATATTCATCGCTCCTTTTGCACATTTCACACCATTGTACATCATTTTGACCAAATTGTCCATGTTATTTTCGTAGGGGCGGCATTCTGCCGCCATCTCCATTGATGATGTCATGCACACAATGCCTTGTAGAGACGACCGCCCTCGGTCGTCCGCAAATTGTCAATAAAGCGGTTGATGATTGGCATCATTACAAAACCCGGACGACCGAGGGCGGTCGTCTCTACTTAAACAGCCTTTAAAATAATTCACTGGATTTTTACCAAAAAATAATGTATAATGTGAAAATCGACGATATCTGGAGGGTTTATTTTGGACAACCACAACAAGATCACAAATTTCGGAGCCTTGGCCGACAGGGCCTTTGATAATTACAGGCGCACTTTTGCCGCTCAAGCCGCCTTATCCGCCATAATAGGCACACTTTTTATAATAACCATCATCGGCCTGGCATACCTTGGCCTGGCGGTCATCTGGCCCGCCATACCCAATTTTACCGGCAACCAGCCTCTAACCGAAGGCATATTTCTTGGCATATTCTTCTTTGTTATGCTGTTGTTCATTATGTTTTTTCTGGCGTGGCAGTCAGCGGCAAATATAACCACCCTGCGCAGTCCCGATATAAAACCACCCGGCCTGTTCAAAAAAGCCGCAAAATCCTCTTTTGCCGCCTTCACCGTCATTCTGGCTCAGCTGGCTCTGTTTTTGCCGCTTTTAGCCCTGCTCGGCATTATCCTTTTCCTTAACCTCTCCAATTTGTTCACCCTGCTGCCCATTTTCGCAGTGCTAATATTCCTGATACTGATATCCCTGCGCGCGCTTGCTCTCTTCGCCACAAACATCGCCTTGGCCCATGGTCGCCATTTTCTCTCACCCATCATCACCAGCGCAAAAATCGTGATAAAAATGGGCTTCTTCAAGATATTCATCACCACGGCCCTTATATCCATATTCAACACAACCCTGTACGCCGGGTTTTTCCTGGCTCTGGCGGCCCTGTTCGGCATTATCCCGGCAGATATTATAGAATTCGCTTTGCTCCTCGCCGACAGCCCCCACATGCTGGCTCTGGCTCTGGCTCTGGCATACATCCCCACCATCTTCATCGCCCCAAAGCTTGCCGTCCTAGCTCACGGCCTATACACCCCGGCGGATAGCCTACCAAAATTGGCCGGGCTGGCTTCTCGCACCCTGGCCATGGCCATAGATTTCATCGCGGTTGCCATCATCTTTGGCGCCATTTTCTTTGGTGCCGCCACCCTGCTCTTTGGTGCCGACTTCACCCCGGCACAAATGAACGCCGCCGCCATAACCGCCACATTCGTTGGTTTTTTCGCCGTGCTTACTATTTACAATATCTACTTTGAAGTCTTCGAAAACGGCCGCACCCCCGGCAAAGCTCTGCTGGGCCTGGTTGTGCTTAACCAGCAGGGCAAACCACCCACATTGGTGCAAAGCCTGGTGCGCAATGTCCTGCGCATTGTGGATATTTTCGGCTTTATCGCCATAATCATCAACAAAAACCACCATCGCCTGGGCGACACCCTATCCCTCACCACCGTAAAGCACATTACACCAGAAGAAACGGAGGACAATAATGTATCCGGATAAAATACTGCTGCAAGCCGAAAAACCCGGCCGCTATGTGGGCAACGAGATTAATATGGTACGCAAAAACCCTGCAGATGCGGACATACGCTTCGCCTTTTGCTTTCCTGATGTATACGAAGTGGGCATGAGCCACAATGGCCTGCAAATATTGTACGCCCTGCTTAATTCTCGGGATGATACCTATTGCGAACGCGCTTTCACCCCCTGGATGGATATGGAGCAGCTGATGCGCGCCCACGGCCTGCCCCTAAAAACCCTGGAAACCCACACGCCCTTGGCAAATTTCGATATCGTGGGCTTTACCCTGCAATACGAGCTTACCTACACCAATATACTTAATATGCTGGATTTGTCCGGCATCCCCCTGCGCAGTGACCAGCGCGACGAAACCCATCCCATCATTTGCGGCGGCGGTCCTTGTGCCGTTAATCCGGAGCCTATGGCAGATTTTTTTGACTTTTTCTTCATCGGCGAAGCAGAAGAAGCCGCAGGGGAAATTTTGGAGACCTACAAAGCCAATAAAGCAGCTGGTGGCACAAAGCGGGCATTTCTGGAGCAAATCGCTACCATACAGGGCGTTTATGTTCCAGCTTTCTATGATGTAACTTATGGTGCCGACGGCACTATCGCCGCTTTTAACCCCAATGCACCTGCTGCACCTCCAAAGATTAAAAAAGCCACCCTGCGAAACATGAACACTGCATTTTACCCCACATCCCCCTTGGTTCCCCTTATAGAAACCGTCCACAACAGGGCCGCCCTGGAGATTTTCCGCGGCTGCGCCCGCGGCTGCCGCTTTTGCCAGGCTGGCTTTATTTACCGGCCCCATAGGCAAAAATCCGTAGAAACCCTGTTTGCCCAAGGCAAACAAATACTGGAAAACACAGGCCACGAAGAGATTTCTCTCCTGTCCCTGGCCACCAGCGACTATCCACACCTGGAACAGCTTTGCGACCTTTTTGTAGAGCATTTTGCCACAGAAAATATCAGCATTTCTCTGCCTTCTATGCGCATTGATGCCGCCAACAGCACCGTTTTGGCAAAGGTACAAACCGTGCGCAAATCCAGCCTTACCTTTGCCCCGGAAGGGGGCAGCCAACGTATGCGGGACGCCATAAACAAAAATATCTCCGAAGAAGAAATTTTTGCCGGTGGCCGCCTGGCTTTCGAGGGCGGTTGGGACAGGCTTAAACTCTACTTTATCATTGGTCTGCCCGGCGAAGACGATACAGACCTTGCCGCCATCGGCAAGCTTTCCCACGACCTGGTAGAGATTTATTATGACCTGCCCAAAGAACAACGCAAACGCCCCGTGGCCCTTACCGTTAGCACATCCTGCTTTGTGCCAAAGCCCCACACGCCTTTCCAGTGGGTTGCCCAGCGCACCGCAGACGAATTTATGGAAAAACAGCGCGCCGTTAAACGAAAAATCGGCGGCAAACGCATCGACTATAAATATCACGATGCCGAAGGATCCGTGCTGGAGGGAGTTCTGGCCCGCGGCGACAGGCGCCTTGGAGCCGCCATCCAACTGGCTTGGGAATCCGGCGCACGTTTTGATGGCTGGAGCGAACACTTCCGCTGGAATATATGGCAGCACGCCCTGGCCGAAACCGGCCTTACACCAGACTTCTATACCCACCGCCAACGGGATTATAACGAAATTTTGCCCTGGGATTTTATCGACGCGGGTGTACCCAAGGACTTCTTGATACAGGAAAACGAAAAGGCAAAGCAGGTGATACAATGAGCAAACCCGCCCACAGATACCGCATATTTTTTACCAAGACCGCAGAAGCTCGCTTCATCGGCCATCTTGACCTGCAAAGCCTCTTCCAAAAAGCCATTCGCCGTGCCGCACTGCCTGTGGCCTATTCCGAAGGCTTCAACCCCCACCAAATCCTTAGCTTTGCGGCCCCATTGCCCCTGGGCATGGCCGGGCTTGGCGAAATACTGGAAGCTTATATGACCCAAAAAGTTGACCTTGCCCACATTGCGGCAAGCCTAAACCCAAAAATGCCGGTTGGAATCACCATCTCGTCCGCTATAGAGATACCGCCAACAGGCAAAGGTGGTGCCGCTCTGACCCATGCCGCAACATACAGTATCATTTTTCCCTTTAACGAAAGCCTGGCGGCCCAATTTGACACAATAATCAACCAAATTTTATCCAAAACCACCATAGAAATGACAAAAAAGACAAAAAAAGGCCTTAGCGTTGCCAATATACGCCCGGATATTTTGGCCATAAAAAATACATCCAGTAGCCATGAAATAAGTCTGCTGGCCGACCTTTCCACAGGCAGTGCCCGCAACCTAAAACCAGAAATTCTATCCAAATATATTCTTGACACTGCGGGTATCTCAATGGACGATCTGGACATCACATACGTTCGTCTGTCTCTGCATTTAGGAGAGGCCACGTCATGAAAAAAATCCTCATACATCACCGCAAAGACGGCTATTTGACAGCCTTGATAGAAAACGGCAGACTTGTTGAGCTTATCCAAGATACCGATGGCCAAGGCTCTCTTGTTGGCAATGTTTACGCCGGCATTGTAAAAAAAATCAACACCGGCTTTATTTTTTTGGATATCGGCCTTGACCACCAGGCTTTTTTGGACACCAGAGACAGCCGAGAGAAAGGGCTTTTTTTTGACGGCAAACTGACTGTCAAGCAAGGGGACACTTTGGTGGTGCAAATTATCAAAGACGGCTATAACGAAAAAGGGCCTGTTGCGACAAGCAACATCACTGTTGCCGGGCGTTTTGTGGTATTATCGAAATCTGTAGACGGCGACAAAATTAATATCTCTAAAAAAATTACGGATAGCGAGGAGCATGACCGGCTGCACAGTATGGGCAAAACCCTTGTACCATCTGGCTTTTCTGCCATTTTTCGCACCGAAGCCGTCGGGCGCAATGAGCATGATATTGCCACGGAAATTAAAATATCAATGTCAAAATTTGACGAACATATCCCATGGGCTCATGTAAAGGCCCCAGCTACCCTGTTGGCCGAACCCGCCATTATCAAGACCTTACGAGAAATTATCTCTGATGATATCCACGAAATAGTCACAGACTGTGCTGATACTTACGATAAAATTCGTCATGATTCTGCCACAAAATGCCGCCTGTTGGATTCCGAGACACCTATTTTCGAGCACTTTTTTATAAAGACCCAGTTGGACAAGCTGCGCGACAGGCGTGTATGGCTTAATTCCGGCGCCTTTATCATCATAGACCAAACAGAGGCCTGCGTGGTGATAGACGTAAACACAGGTAAGTCCACAAGCAAACAAAGTGATTCGGCCAAGCTGAAAGTCAACTTTGAGGCCGCCAAAGAAATAGCCCAACAGTTGCGTCTGCGTAATCTTTCCGGCATCATCATCATCGACTTCATCACCATGAAAACCCGGGAGGACATTGCCGCCTTGACGGATTTTTTGCGGGCCGAACTGACAAAAGACCGCATCCCCACAGTGGTTGTGGGCATGACAGCCCTGGGTCTGATGGAAATGACCCGCAAACGCACCCGCGCCGCTTTTGGCGGAATTATATAAAAAATTATGCAAAACTGTCCAGGAAACAGGTCTATTTTTCCTCTTTACAGCATTAATGTTTTAGTATATTATGTTATTTGCACTTGTGAGTTTTTTAGAAAGGGGATTATGCATGAATATATCTGAGGTTGTCGTCATTAGTGTGGACCGCGGCGATGATATGTGGCCCATTGAAGGCGAAGCTATTTTCGAGGGCGATTTTTCCACGGCTTTTGCCGCCGCCTTCTATCCCGATGACAATGAGATAGAAAACCTGGAATTTGATGTGGCTCCAAAGGGTTTTGACCGCGAATTGTTTGCGGAAATGCTCATCGCCGCTATTTCGGAATTTGACGAGGGTTAGGCGCATATCTATTATAGATATACAGCACCAAGGCGGTGATATATGTGGACAAATTTGATATAAACAATATTCCCGAGCCTTTTCGCGGCTTTTTGGGCAATAATGCCCGCAAAAAAACCGACCCAAGCCAACAGAGCATATCTGCCCAAGGTGGCCAGGTCGGCGCGCGCAGCAAAGACATACAAGATTTAATGTTTTTGGCGGCCATATTGATGTTGTGTGACGAGTGACGGGCGTTTAAAACAGTCTTTCCGGATATTGTCCTTGTTCTACCATTTGCACAATGGCCCTTTGCACCTTTTCTTTGTCTTCTTGGTATGTCACCCCATACCACTGGCCTTTGGCTTCCAATATCTTCATGGTGGCTTGACCGCCAGTTATAAGGTCACTGACAATATCAGGAACCAAATATTCTGCCTTTGGGTTTTGCGGGTTTTTCTCAAGAAATTCCGCAAAGCCTTTTTCTATTGCGGCAAAAATACTGGGCTTGAAAGCAAAAGCACCCATGGACACTATTGTACTGCCGGGCAGATATTTCATATTGCCATCGGGGGCGGGATAGCATATGCCATCGGGGCGTTTTTGGATATTATGAGTTTCGTCCATGCGAGCCAGATAGCCGTCCTTTGTGGTACACACCCCGCGGGACACGCCGCCGTGGTCGGACACAGTGTTTTCCAGGCGATATCCCCCCATAGCATAGGCATGGCCGCCGTTGTCTTCCCTTAAAAAGGTGTTGAGTGTGGCATATACATCGCTGCCATAAAAATCATCGGCATGTATCATCATAAATGGCTCTTGCACCACATGACGGGCGGCGCGCACGGCATGGGCTGTGCCCCATGGCTTGGCTCTGTCCGAAGGCAAAGAAAAACCCATGGGCAGGTCGTCCATGTCTTGAAAGGCTATCCGGACGTCTGCCCCTTTTATTTTGGAGGCTATTTTCTCGGAAAACATGGGCTCCATGTCCCGCTTTATTACATAGACAATTTTATTAAAGCCGGCGCGGATAGCGTCGTATACAGAATAATCCGCCATAATTTCGCCGTTTTTGCCAAGCACGGCGGTTTGTTTTGCACTGCCGCCGCCAAAGCGGCTGCCGAGGCCTGCGGCCAGGATTACAAGAGTTGTGTTCATGGTTATCCTCCTTTGCAGGCGACCGGGACGGTCGCCCCTACAAAATATCTGATGGATACTTTCGCACCTACACCGTTCGGGAACCGAAGATGTAATAATGCCTTGCACCACAGATTGCTTATTTTGTTCACTTTAATCATTAGGGGTTTTCGTAATTAAACCAATAATAAAAAGCGCAACCCCGCCGATAAATGGCGCAAAGATTAGAGCTGCATGGATGCCAGTAGAATTGGCCGAGATTCCTGCATCTACCCAAAACACAATCATTAACACCATAATAAAAATACTAGTCAGTGCCAAAAAACCGCCAGAAAGCATTAGTTTGATTGATTTCATAATAGTGTATCGCAACCTCTCACAAATATAAATGTTCTGCATTGCGGCACAACAGGGGCCTTTCCCTATAACGACGCAATTATCTCAGCATTAAGGGCTTTTACCATTTCTGTAGCTAAGCGCACGGTGTTGTGATAATCCTCCATGCAAGCAATGGAATGCGGGCTATGGATATAACGCACGGGCTGGCCGATGACAATTGTAGGTATGCCCAGGTTTGATAGATGATATGCGGCACCATTGGTGGAGCCGCCGGTGCGCACGGCCTCTTGCACGGGGATACCCAGTTTTTTGGCTAAATTAAGGGTAAAGCGCATAAAGCGTGGATGGGTTATCATACCCCGGTCAATATGGCGCAACATAGGCCCGTGTTTTAGGCGGGTCTGGATAAGGTGTGGTTCGGCAAAGGTGTCGTCGGCCGGCGTCCCCTCGAAACATATGGCTATGTCGGGTTTTACACGGTTTGCTACTACCTTGGCGCCGCGTATGCCCACTTCTTCTTGCGCGGAAAGAGCACCCACAATGTTTACACCAAGGGGCGTGTCTTTTATATTTTCCAGCACCTCCAGCACAGCGGCACAACCAAGGCGGCAGTCAAAGGCCTTGGATATCATGATATCCCGCTGGGTGTCATGTTCAAAGACGGTCGCTGGCACTATGGGGCAAGCAGGGGCTATTTTAAAGTCATTTTCCACCTCTTCTTTGGAGGACGCGCCAATGTCAATAACCATATGGTGTATGGACAGCGGCCCTTCGTCTATGCCAAAATGGGGCGGCTTTGTGGCCACAACCCCGGTGACAAATTGCCCGTCCAGGTTTTTTATGGACATTTTTTGGCTGGGTAGGACATTTGGCACCCAGTCCCCCAGGCTGATAAAAACCAGGGTGCCGTTGGGTTTTATGGCCTGCACCATAAGGGATGTTTCGTCAGAATGGGCATCTATCAGCACCGTGGGCAAGTTGGGGTTTTCTTCATTTTTTGGGCAGATGTACAGGTTGCGCAGGTTGTCTTCTACAATTTTGCTACCGGTTGGGGCATATTGTCTGGCTATGGCAACAACATCGTCCTCAAACCCTGGTGCGCCAAAGGCCGCGGCCAGGTCTTTTATCATTTTTATGGAATCCATTTTTACTCTCCTCGATGTTTTGATTTCACAACAATAATACAGCAAAATTATTGCCGCGTCAATGTATTGAATATGCCACGCCCCTGTGATATAATGTGAAGTTAAAGGAGCGTGTGCGTATGCAAGAGCGAAAGTATAATTTTAGGCAGATAGAGCAAAAATGGCGCAAAAACTGGGAAGAGCGGCCTGTTAACACAGACACCACCCGACCCAAGTTTTATTGCCTGGACATGTTTCCGTACCCATCCGGCGATGCCCTACATGTGGGCCACTGGCGGGGTTATGTGCTAAGTGATGTGCTGGCCCGGCAAAAGCTGTTGCAGGGCTACCATGTGTTGCATCCCATGGGCTGGGATGCTTTTGGGCTGCCGGCAGAAAATTTTGCTATACAAAATAATATTCATCCCGAAGAAGCAACCAAAACAAATATAGCCAAAATGAAGGCCCAGCTAATGGACATTGCAGCCCTGTATGACTGGGATTTGGAGCTTTCTACCACCGACCCGGCTTTTTATAAATGGACCCAATGGATTTTTGTGCAGATGTTTAAACACGGCCTGGCATACGAAAAAGAAATGCCATTAAACTGGTGCCCGGCATGTAAAGTTGTGTTGGCCAATGAAGAGGTTGTGGCCGGAGCCTGCGAGCGTTGCGGCGGAGCCAGCACCAAAAAGAACCTGCGCCAGTGGATGCTTAAAATAACAGCATATGCCGAACGGCTGCTTAATGACCTTAACGGGCTGGACTGGCCAGACAAAGTGAAAAAAATGCAGGCGGACTGGATAGGCAAGAG
The DNA here is from genome assembly GCA_009785595.1 of Defluviitaleaceae bacterium. Lineage (GTDB taxonomy): Bacteria > Bacillota > Clostridia > Lachnospirales > WRAX01 > WQVZ01. Next base: position 20,140 of record WQVZ01000029.1, read on the forward strand.
TTATGGGGCAAAGATAGACTTTGAAATAGAGGGCCATGACGAGAAAATAACCGTATTTACCACACGACCGGATACCCTTTTTGGCGCGACATTTATGGTGTTGGCACCGGAGCATGAGCTGGTGTTGAAGTTGGCCACAGAGGACAAACGTGCGGAGGCGGAGCAATACATCAAAGACGCCGGCACAATATCCAATGTGGACAGAATGGCCAAAAAGGACAAAACCGGGGTTTTCCTCGGCAGTTATGCTGTTAATCCCGTTAGCGGCCAGCGGCTCCAGATATGGATATCCGATTATGTGCTGGCAGATTATGGCACCGGGGCCATTATGTGCGTGCCGGGTCATGACGAGCGGGATTTTGAATTTGCCACCAAATTTGGCTTGCCCATCATACAAGTAATAGACCCGCCGGATGATACCGGCGTGATGATAAATTCCGATAAATTTAACGGCCTAACTGTGGCAGAGGGCAAAGAGGCCGTAACGGCAGAATTAGCCGCACGCGGCATTGGCGAAAAAACCACGAATTATAAACTGCGCGACTGGGTATTTAGCCGCCAGCGTTATTGGGGCGAGCCTATACCGCTTATACATTGCGATGCTTGCGGTGTGGTGCCTGTGCCGGAAGACCAACTGCCCGTAACCCTGCCCCATGTGGATAGCTATCAGCCCACGGACACCGGGGATTCGCCATTGGCACTTATCACAGACTGGGTAAACACCACATGCCCCACATGCGACCAAGCCGCCAAGCGTGAAACCAACACCATGCCCCAATGGGCGGGGTCGTCATGGTATTTCCTGCGTTATGCGGATGTTAATAACGATAAAGAGCTGATAAACCCGGAAATTATGAAAAAAGTGCTGCCGGTGGATTATTATGTGGGCGGCATAGAGCACGCGGTGCTGCACCTGCTGTACGCCCGTTTTTACACAAAATTTTTGTATGATATTGGCGTGGTGGACTTTGTGGAGCCTTTCACCAAGCTGTTTAACCAGGGCATGATTAACAAAGATGGCAAAAAAATGTCAAAATCCAAGGGCAACACCGTGTCGCCGGATGACATTGTAGGCAAGTACGGCAGTGACACCCTGCGCCTGTACGAGCTATTTATAGGCCCGCCCGAAATGGACGCCGAATGGAATGAAAACGGCATAGAAGGCGTGTTTCGCTTTCTTAACAAGCTGTGGAAATTTGTGGCGGACAACACAGGCAAAGCCGTAAAAACCACGCCACGCCACGAACAACTGCGCCACAAATTGATATATGACATTACCACCCGCATGGATAATCTGTCCGCAAACACTGTGGTCAGCGGGTTTATGGAGCATACCAACAAACTGACGGATATGGCCCGCGCAGATGGCATGGACAAAGAAACCATAGAGACCATAATTATATTGCTTGCCCCTTTTGCACCCCATATGGCGGAAGAACTATGGGAAATGACGGGTCACAACACATCTGTTTTTCACCAAAGCTGGCCCCAATATGACGAAACCAAAATGGCGGAGGACACAATAACCATTGTGGTGCAAATGAACGGCAAATTGCGCGAAAACATCCACGTGGCGGCGGATGCTGCCAAGGATGACGTGCTGGCTGCCGCAAAGGTATCCGTGGCCGGTCGCCTGGAGGGCCTAACAATTGTGAAGGAGATATACGTACCCGGTCGTTTGGTTAATTTTGTGGTGAAGTAGGGTGGATCTCATGGTCGCCCAATTAAATAGCATGGGAGGGATAATATGTGGGCCATATACGCCCTTTTGGCGGCGGTTTTTGCCGCACTCACGTCAATTTTAGCCAGAATAGGTATAGAAGGAGTTAACTCTAATCTGGCAACCGCCATACGCACGGTGGTGGTGCTTTTTATGGCCTGGGGCATTGTCCTTATTACCGGTGTGTGGCGCGAAGTGCCCAACATCGGCCAGCGTAGCTGGATATTCCTTACTCTGTCCGGCCTGGCCACCGGGGCGTCTTGGTTGTTTTTCTTTTTGGCCCTGCAACGTGGTGATGTGTCACGGGTAGTGCCTATTGATAAATTTAGCGTGGTTATCACCATGGTGCTGGCCTTTGCTATATTGGGCGAGCCCTTTAGTGCAAAAACCATTATTGGCGGGTTGTTGATTACGGCGGGCACCATAGTGCTTATTTTGTAAAAAACAAAGCGCACAGACTTATCTCCATCATCAGCCGTATATGGTGGCATCATTGATTTTATGGAGGTTATTATGAGCAACGATGACAGAAATACGGAGTATATGGACATTAGGGACAACGGCCAGCGGCCGGAGCTGCCCGAAAAGAAAGGCAACCGCAAAGGGCTTGTAATTTTAGTGTTGTGCCTGGCTTTGGTTGGCCTGTGGGCTGTGGGTTCTTTTGTTTTTCGTGCAATCAGTCCGATGCTTGGCGATGGAGATGAGATAACCCAGGCATTGACGTTTAATGCCGGCGAGGTGGACCATCTAAACATACGCATGATAAATGGTACGGTTAATGTAGAAACCCACAATGCAGGCCATATAGGCGTGGTTTTTACTCCACCCACACGGGGCAATTATGTCATCCCCAGCCATAATTTTGATAGGCACACAGGCACATTAACCGTTGGCGAACGTACCCGCGGCGGGTGGTTTAACTTTGGCACCAGGGGCGGCGGCACGCTGACCATATTTGTGCCCACAGATGCCAATGGTACTTTTGACACGGTGGACATCAGCACCACCAACGGCAGGGTAAGTATTGTGGGCAGCGGTGGTTTTTTAGCCAAAAATGTGTCCGCAAGAACCACCAATGGTGCTATGACGGCCCATCTTTTTGGGGCAGGCAGTGCGGAGTTGCGCAGCACCAACGGCAGAGTTGATGCGGAAGGGCTGGATGTGTCCGGCGATCTTGTATTACGCACCACAAACGGCGGTGTTATTTTAGAGAATTCATATATAGGCGGCCACCTTACCGCCCGTACCACTAACGGCGGCGTGACACTTGTTAATGTAGACGCCGACACGGATGGCGCCACCCTTAGAGCAACCAATGGGAGAGTGAGAATAGACTAATGACGGCGCAAGAAGTTATGCGGGAGCTGGAGGGCCTTGCCAGC
>WQVZ01000030.1 GCA_009785595.1 Defluviitaleaceae bacterium
AGAAGGAGGCGTAGATAGGCGTGTTGGGAGGTGGTTTAGATATTTAGACTATGTATATGGGTGTTCTGGCATGGGTAGAACGGGTTTGTGATGGGGTGAAAACAAGGTGAGAGTGAGATTGGGGCAAGATTGAAATTATTTCCCAAATTATTTCCCAAACAAATTACCATTAAAAATCCAGATGAATCACCAGAGAAAAATAAAAAAATTGGCTATTGACACGAGCCTCAAAATATAGTATCATCACTAAAGCGTAAAACACTAATCGGATGCTCCCGCGATATAAAAACCGGATGCTCTGACGGATGAAGTGTGCTATTTATAAGGAAAGTTTGGGTCCTTAGCTCAGTTGGTTAGAGCATCCGGCTCATAACCGGACGGTCCTGGGTTCGAGTCCCCGAGGACCCATGATACCCCCACATGGACATTAAGTTCATGTGGGGGTAGTTTTTTATTGCTTGGCTTTCTGTGGGTTGTTTATAGTTACCCCGATGTGCTTGAGGGGTGCGAAAGTGATTATGGTGTGTTAATGGGTAAAAATTTGCAAAATATATTGATTTTTCCGTGGGTTGGTGGTATTCTAAATAAGAAGTGAAGGGGGTGTGTGGCATTGCTGATTGTACAAAAATACGGCGGCACTTCTGTGGCAAATGAAGAGCGCATTAAAAATGTGGCAAAGCGGGTGGCCGCCGCCCGCCAGGCTGGGCACAAGGTGGTTGTTGTGGTGTCTGCCAGGGGGGATTTGACGGACGAGCTGATGGGCATGGCTGTGCGGGTTAATCCTAATTATTCTAAGCGGGAGATGGACGTGCTGTTGGCCACGGGGGAGCTGCAATCCAGCGCACTTTTGGCCATGGCTATACAGGGGCTTGGGCATCCGGCTGTTTCTTTGGACGGATGGCTGGCGCGTATAAGCACCACATCTGCCCACACCAATGCACGTATTACGTCTATTGATACCGAGCGCATTATGGCTGAGTTGGATAACAACCAAATTGTGGTGGTGGCGGGTTTTCAGGGCGTCAATCGTCGGGGGGATTTTACCACATTGGGCCGGGGGGGCTCCAACACCACGGCCGTGGCGTTGGCGGCGGCCTTAAAGGCTGATATTTGTGAGAATTATACCGATGTGGACGGGGTATATTCTGCCGACCCAAGAATAGTGCCGGGGGCGGTGAAATTATCTGAAATAAGCTATCTGGAAATGCTGGAATTATCCGCCCTGGGCGTTAATGTGTTGGCAAAGCGCAGTGTGGGTCTGGCTAAAAAGTATGGCGTGAAGCTTGTGGTAAAGTCCAGCTTTGATGATGGCCCCGGCACTGTTATAAAGGAGGTGCGCAAAATGGAAGGCATGTTTATAAGCGGCGTGGCCGTGGATAAAAACATAAGCCGCATAAGCATAAGCGGCATAAAAGACGAACCCGGCGTGTGGTTTAAGGTTTTTTCTTTGATGAATCAGGCTAACATACCTATAGATTTTATACAACAGGCCAAGATGGACGACGGCACAAAGGACATATCGTTTACCGTGGCCAAGACTGACCTAGAGGGGGCTGTGGCCGCGCTGGAAGACAATCATCGCCTTGGTTTTGATGCGATGACACATCATGGCGGCATAGCAAAGCTTTCTGTGGTGTCCACGGGTATGGCCACCAATCCCGGTGTGCCTTCGCTAATGTTTGAGGCTCTTTTTGAAGTCGGTATAAACATAGATTCTATATCCACATCAGAAATACGGGCCAGCGTGCTGATAGACGAAAAAGAGGCCGACAGGGCGGCAAATGTGGTGCATGAGAAGTTTTTAAGCGGTAAATACATCAGAGATTGACAAAATAACAGAAATATTCTATAATTTTCTTGTGTGTTTAAGTTTGATGGGCGGTATGGTTTCGCGCCTTCTTTATTGAAAGGGGGTGAAGCCATGAATATATTTGATTTGTTTGAATTGATATGGAAAGCGGCGAAGTTGCTTGCGGCAGTTATTAAGATTGCCGAGTACATAGAAAAACGGACAAAAACAAAACACCGCCCCTAAGCACAAGGTAATGCGGTGTTGTTTTTAGAGTAAATTACCGTGAAACCTACCGCCCTTAAAGCGGTGACACGCAGGAGAGGGTGTTCGCGCACTCTCTCCTTTATTCTCACTATAAGTGTACTACACAGACGCAAAAATGTCAACACCATTTTGTAAAAACAAAGGGTGATACGATGCTGTCCACTATTGGCATGAACGAAATACTGCAAATAATAGGCGCAAATTATGCCGACCCCCACCGGGTGCTGGGTATGCATGAGGTGTTCGTGGATGGCGCAAAAAAGCTGGTGGCGCGCGTGTTTATCCCCGGGGCGGTGGCTGTGCGGGTTATTTGTCCTGCCGGTAAAGACTGCTGGCCGCTGGGTATGATACATAAAGATGGCTTCTTTGAGGGAGAAATTACCGGGCGTGCTGGGTGGTTTCGCTATCAGCTGGAGGTGGAATTGGAGGGTGACGACAGTTTTGTTTGCTATGACCCATATTCCTTTGCTCCGGTGCTGTCAGAATATGATATATTCCTCTTTGGTCAGGGCACGCATTATAAGCTGGCGGAGAAAATGGGGGCCAATTTTGCTGTCGTTGATGGTGTGGATGGTGTGTTGTTAACCCTGTGGGCCCCTAATGCGGCACGTTGCAGCGTTGTTGGCAGTTTTAATAATTATGACGGCCGCCGACACCCAATGCGCTTGCTGGAAAATACCGGCATATGGGAGCTTTTTATACCCGGGCTGGCTCAATATGACTGCTATAAATTCGAGATAAAAACCCACGACGGTGTGTTGCTGCAAAAATCTGATCCATACGCGAAGTTTTGCCAGCTGCGCCCGTCTACAAATTCCCTTATATACGACATCAGCAAATACGAATGGGATGACGCGGACTGGCTGGCTGCCAGGGATGCCGCAAATCCTTTGGCTGGCCCCATAAATATATACGAAGTAAACCTGGGCAGCTGGAAGCATCACGAAGACGGCCGGTTTATGACATACACAGAGCTGGCCCATGCCCTGGTGCCTTATGTGCTGGACATGGGATATACCCACATAGAGCTTATGCCTGTGTCGGAATTTCCATACGACCCCAGCTGGGGTTATCAGGTTACGGGTTATTATGCCCCCACCAGCCGCTTTGGCAATCCCGATGAGTTTAAATATTTTGTGGATTATTGCCACCGGCATGGCATCGGGGTTATTTTGGACTGGGTGCCGGCGCATTTTCCTAAAGATGCCCACGGGTTGGCGCGGTTTGATGGCACGGCTTTGTATGAGCACGAAGACCCCCGCCAGGGTGAGCATCCCGACTGGGGTACGTTGGTATTTAATTATGGCCGCAATGAAGTGAAGAATTTTTTGATAGCCAATGCCCTGTTTTGGATTGAGGAGTACCACATAGACGGCCTGCGGGTGGATGCGGTGGCTTCTATGCTGCATCTGGATTATTCTAAAAATGACGGCCAGTGGGTTGCCAACCAATATGGCGGCAACATAAATCTGGACGCGGTGGAGTTTATAAAACATATGAATTCTGTGGTGTTGGGTGCGCACCCTAATGTGCTGATGATTGCTGAAGAATCCACATCATACGAAGGTGTAACCCGCCCTGTGGGCCTGGACGGTCTGGGTTTTAGTCTAAAATGGAACATGGGCTGGATGAATGACTTTTTGGCGTATATAGCCCGCGACCCTATACACCGCCGCCATCACCATACAAATCTGACATTTGGCATGATGTATGCCCATACCGAAAACTTTATTCTTGTGCTGTCCCATGACGAAGTGGTGCATGGCAAAAAATCACTGCTTAACAAGATGCCCGGAGACCTGTGGCAAAAATTTGCTAACCTAAAGGCGGCTTTGGGTTTTATGTACGGCCATCCCGGCAAAAAACTGCTGTTTATGGGGGGCGAGTTTGGCCAATTTATAGAATGGGACGAAAAGCGGCCTCTGGACTGGTTTTTGTTGGAATATGGCCACCACTGTAAGATGCAGGAGTTTGCCCGTGACCTTAACCATCTGTACCGTAATCAGCGGGCCTGCTGGTTTGGGGATGTTACCCACGAGGGCTTTGCCTGGATAGATGCGGACGACAACAACCGCTCCATCACATCTTTTGCGCGTTTTTCTGATGATCCCGCCGAAACCCTTATATTTATATGCAATTTTACCCCTGTGCCTGTGGAGAGCCATCGCGTTGGCCTGCACCATGTGGCGGATTATGCAGAAATCCTTAATTCTGACGATGCAAAATACGGCGGCAGTGGAGTTGTTAATGACGAAGTGATGAAGGCAGAGGAAATTTTGTGCAATGGCATGCAGTATTCCATAGGACTGCGCTTGCCGCCGCTGGGTGTGGTTGTGTTGAGGGTTGTGTGAGAGATTCCGGGTCAAGTCCGCCTCACGTCATTCTGATTTTAATCAAATTGTGCAACCATCGGCAGGGGCGACCGCTTCGGTCGTCCGAAGATTACAATTATTAGACATGCATACATCGATTTCTTAACCCGTCGCGGGCGACTACAAGTCGCCCCTACGATTTCGTGTATAACATTTGTACAATAATAATGCAAATTAGAATGACGTGAGCCTGGAATGGCAGGGTCGGTGCGTATTTTTGCCAATGTAATAAAAAATTCAAAAGGCAATTGATGAAGCGATGACTTTTTGCGATAATGTTGTAGAAAATATTTTTTGACACTATGTTAAGATGAAGGGATGGGCACTATGCATAGAAAGCGTGTTTTAGCATTGGTGTTAGCGGCATTGTTATCACTGGGTGCAACCACGCTGTTAGCTGCAAATGGCAGGGATCAAGACAATGGGCCGGACGCACTATCTAAGATACAATATTACCTTGACCAAACACCCCAAGATGGCAATGAGCCTGAGAGATTTGCCTGTTACGACGAACTTATGTTGTATTTATCTCAAGGTGATTTTGGGCACGACCATACAATAATTATATGTGAAACCGTTGATTTGAGCCACAGAAGATTTTGTGACGGCTGTTGCATTTTGCTTGAAATCCCTGATGATCTTGAAATGGGCGATTATGTATATATTCCTATAGGAGAACCTATAGTATTTGACTGCCTGGAAGAATTTGAGCAATTTGCACTGGAGTCCGGCATAGAATTTGACTTTGATTGCGACGATTGTGAAAGATATACATGTTGCACCAACTTTACACCTGTTATTACAGTCGGTTCTGAAAGACGTTTTAGTCGTGTGGAGCATCGTCCGGCTCACGGCATTTCTATTTATGAATGCATTGAGCATGTGGTAACTACGAGGAGGACTTGTGCCAAGTGTGCATCGATTGTGAGCATTACTACCACTCGTGAATCAGGATGCCGCCATCAATTTTGGTATATCCACGGCGTTTAACCCGTGTGTCGTACGTATAATGCAAGATATCCAACACAATAGGGACGGCCGTCGGGTGGCCGTCCCTATTGTGTTGAGCGGCCACGTTGTGTGTTGTGCCATAGGGGTGCCCCTATGGAAAAAATCGATTTTCGCGGCCGCCAATTGCCCCTTGATATTTTGGCGGACTTGCTTCATAATAGAGTATGTGACAAAACCGAGGGGAGAATTGCGCTGTGAAAACCATCAAAGCCGGATATGAAATATTGACACCCATAGACAGAAGCGGCATATTGCGCCAAATAGAGGAAGCTGGGCGAACGTGCTATAAATCCGAGGACAAAATAACCGAAACATCGGCGGCGGCTTTTGTGAAGATGCTGATAAAGCGCGGACACGAGGCCATGATAGAACATTGTGGACTTTCGGTTAAGTTTATTTGTGACAGGGGCGTAACCCACGAAATTGTGCGCCATCGCATTGCCAGTTTTGCCCAGGAATCTACCCGTTATTGCAATTACAGCAAAAACAAATTTGGCAATGAAATAACTGTGATAGAGCCGTATTTTTGGGAGAAGGACACTGAACTGTACAGGCAATGGGAAGATGCGTGTTTGCAAGCCCAGCGGGCGTATTTTGCCTTGCTGGAAAGTGGCGCGACCCCGGAACAAGCCCGCACAGTGTTGCCAAACAGCCTTAAAGCAGAAATTATTGTAACCATGAACATGCGAGCATGGCGGCATTTTTTTGCTTTGCGGACATCAAAAGAGGCCCATCCGCAGATAAGAGAAATTGCGAGACCGCTGCTGGCGGAGCTTAAAGATAAACTGCCGGAGATTTTTGGTGATATAGACGTAGTGTAGAAATTTATGTGGCCGGGCTGTATTTTTGCAGCCCGGTTTGAATTTTGGCAGAAAAAATATATAAAAACGTATTTACATGTGGCCGCGCATGTATTATAATGTTCCTAGATATTTCCATATTTGGCTTTTTGCCGTCCGCATTCAGACAAAAAAACACAAAAAATATCATATATTTGCAGGTTTTTGCAAGTCACCCATGGGGTTGCTTGTCGTTTCGCTTTTATTTTTACGAGGGAGGGTTTGTTTTTTGAAAAATGTAAAAAATACCAAAAACGACAAAATTTCTTTAGGAGAATTACGTGCCCAGGCAAAGGAGCTTAGCATAAAAAATGCCTTGCGATATCGCAAAGAAGATCTTGCTAGGCTGGTAGATGAAAAGAAAAAGGAGCTTGCCGGCGGCGGCCAAAATGCGGCTGTTGTGACGGAGCTTTTGCGCAAGTCTTTGCCGGATTTACAGCGGCGAGCCCAAGCTTTGGGCATTAAAAATGCCGTGCGCTATCGTAAAGAGGATTTGGCACATGCTATTGCGGGAAAAACCCAGCAAGCGGCGGTAGATGAGCCGCCAAAGCGGCGAGGCAGACCAAAAAAGGAAAGGCTCGTGGCGGAGGTTGCAGTGGAGAACGAGCCTAAAATTGAGATAGTTGTGGAAGTACCGCAATTTGTGGAAGAAATTAAAATACAACCTATTGTGGAAGAAGAGCCTGTGCGCCCTGTGCAAAGAGAACCACAACGGCAGCAGCAGTCCAGATCACATAAGGCGGATTATCTTGTTCAGCTGGATTCGGGAGTAGAAAGCACGGGCGTGTTGGAGCTTATGCCCGAAGGATACGGTTTTTTGCGTGTACAAAACTATATGTCCAGCCCTGGGGATGTTTATGTGTCTCCCGCGCAAATACGCCGTTTTTGGCTAAAAACCGGCGACCTTGTAAAGGGCAATTTGCGCATACCAAAGGATAATGAGAAGTTTCAGGCATTGCTTTATGTTACTAGCGTAAATGGTGACGATAGCTATGCTGCACGCAACCGCCCTAATTTTGAGGATTTGACCCCGGTGTACCCGGATAAGCGCTTGTCGCTGGAAGCAGATAAGCGGGATTTGGCTACGCGCCTGATAGATTTGGTGGCACCCATTGGCCTTGGCCAACGGGGCATGATTGTATCACCACCAAAGGCGGGCAAGACGGTGTTGCTAAAGAAAATTGCCAAGTCTATACTGGCCAACCACCAAAACGTGCATCTTATTGTGTTGCTGATTGACGAGCGGCCCGAGGAAGTAACAGATATGCAGCGGTCTATTGCTTGTGGCAGGGCCGATGTGATATACTCCACATTTGACGAGCGGCCGGAACATCACAGGCAGGTTGCGGAAATAGTGCTGGAGCGAGCAAAGCGACTGGTGGAGCAGGGCAAAGATTTGGTGATATTATTGGACAGCATAACACGTCTGGCGCGGGCGTATAATTTGCTTACACCTCCCGGCGGGCGGGCACTTTCCGGCGGGCTTGACCCTGCGGCATTGTATATGCCCAAAAAGTTTTTTGGGGCGGCCCGTAATATTGAGGGCGGCGGGTCGCTGACCATATTGGCTACGGCATTGGTGGACACCGGCAGCAAAATGGACGATGTTATCTTTGAGGAATTTAAAGGCACGGGTAATATGGAGCTGGTGCTGGATAGGCGCCTTTCGGAAAAGCGCATTTTTCCCGCCATAGATATTAATAAATCCGGCACGCGGCGAGAAGAACAGCTACTTAGCCAGCAAGAAATGGATGCCCTGTATACCCTGCGGCGGCGTATGGGCAATGTGTCTACCCAGGAATTTAATGAGCAAATAACAGACATGCTGGCCAAAACCCGTAAAAATGCGGAATTTGTGGAGGCGATGGCTCGTCTTGATGTGGTAGGTGGGATGACAAAAAAATAGTTGAAGCTGGGCAAAAATATGGTATAATGTAATAAAATCAGTGGGTGAGTGATATTCTTATGAAAAGAAAACACAACTTTCATTTGTTAAATGAAGACATACACATTGTCAGCGACAAAGATGGGGAATATGTGGAGGAATTGCGCCAATACATATTGTCTACCATAAAGAAGTTTGACAATGTTAACACCCCTTTCCCTATGCCTTACCTAACCAAGGCTCTTTATGCCTGTGTTTTTTTGACGGATGAGCTTTTTGAGAAAAAACAGGAAATAGAGGCATTGGCGGCGAAGATTGAAGAGCTGGAAAATCAGCCGGGAAAAGGTAAAGGCAAAGGTAAGTAGCTGCGGTATACAACGGTTCGTAAACGAACCATGCCTCATCGTAAGTCGATGGGTTCGGTGAGGACGCTGCGTTACGCAGCGTTGCTTTTACGCTTCGTTAACGAAGCGTAGGAAATACGGTCCGTAAACGGACCGTATGGTGCTGTCGCATGCCGAAATGCCTGCAAAAAAGGTTGTGACGATATGCTTGATTTTATGTCTGTTTTAAGCAGATACTACTTTGTTTTTCTGATTTTGTATTTTGTTGTTGTTGCCGCAAGATATATTGTCAAAGAAAAAGGGGATGGAGCGGCTGTGCCTTTGGGGCAGCGGGCCGTTACCATCCTTTTTGTGATGTTTGCGTTTCCTATTTTGGCTTTAAGTGATGACATGCTGTCGGTAAACTTAGAAACCCTTATTTTTGGCGGCCTTGTCCTGGTTTTTGTGGTGCTTGGTTCTGTTTTGAAGAGGAAAATTTACAAAAATATCTGCCCGCTTATCACCAACACCATGTTTTTTCTGCTGGCTCTGGGTTTTGTGGCCCTATACAGACTAGCCCCAGATTTGGCCGCCCGCCAACTTCTTTTTGCTGCCATGGGTGTTGGTGCGTCTTTGCTTATCCCCTTAATTTTCCGCATTTTTAGACAATTTGAGCGGCTGGAAAAACTGTACCTGACCCTATGTGTCGCCCTTGTGGGCGTCATTGTTATTGCGGATGGCATTGGCCGCCTGTTTAACATACCCATTGTCAGTGTGGACGCTTTTGGGGCCGTAAGATGGATATCCATCGCCGGCATGTCTTTCCAGCCGTCGGCTTTTGCAAAACCTCTTTTTGTCATATATCTGGCTTGTGCTTTCCGCACAAAACCAGGCGCAGGCAAGCTGGTTTTTGTTGGAACAACCAGTGCTGCAATTATAGGTCTGCTGGTTTTGCAACGTGACCTGGGCAGCGCACTAATGTATTTTGCCGTGTTTATGGTTATACTTTACGCCGCTACCGGCAGCAAAATTCTTTTGGCAACGGGCCTGGGTGCTGTGTCTGTTGCGTCCGTAGCCGCTTATCAAATCTTCCCACATTTGCGCATACGGGTGGCTGCTTGGCACAATCCCTGGGCAGATATCTCCGGCCAGGGATTTCAGATAGCACAATCCCTTTTTGCCATAGGTACTTGGGGGCCGTTTGGCATCGGCCTTGGCCGCGGTTTGCCCGGGCGTATTCCTGTGGTAGAGCGCGATGTGATATTTTCTGCTATTTCCGAAGAATTCGGCTGGCTTTTCGGTTTACTGCTAATTGCTGTATATGCTATGTTTTTTCTTCGTGGTGCCCTTATGGCCAATCGGGCCAAACGCCCGCTGCACGCCCTTATGACCCTTGGCTTTGCCGCACTTTTGGCCTTTCAGGCCTTTGTGTCCATTGGCGGCAATATCAAACTTATCCCTATGACGGGCATAACCTTGCCTTTTGTCAGCTATGGCGGTAGCTCGGTTTTTGTCAGCATACTTATGGTGGGTGTGCTTAATTGGTTATATGGCCAAAACGGGCGGCAAGATGCCGTCCCTACGAAGGAGGAAGCATGAGAAGATTGATGATATTGGTGTGTGTTGTTGCGGTTTGTGTGTTTGCTTTGGCTGCTTGCAGCGGTAAAGATTATGATGAGGGAATTGCAGAAGTTGAAGATATGATTGCGGAAACAACAAAAGAGCCGATGGAGGAAGAAAACGGAGGGGAAAGAGCAGAAATTGTGCCGCTTACTTTGCAAGATGTGTTGGGTATAGCCAGCCGGCGGCGAGAGAGCATTGTTAAACCGGATTACAACATATTGCTTGCTATGACAGCCGGACGCACTCCGATACCAGGGCATCCTGACGGATTTTTTGGCGATAGAGGCCGTGGGGAGCCGCTTATCACTGTTACTGTCGAAGACGCCATTGCCGATGCCTGGGAGCTTTTTGGCTTGTTGCGGGATGTGTACGGCGGATATGTGTATTTTGGTGGCGATGAAGTGTTTTATGCTATATTTGAGGAAATAGAGACAGAGCTTTTGGGTCTTGGCAGCACAGTTGGTTATGCGGTTTTTGTAAATGTCCTTTATAGAAATTTGTCCCGAGCTGTTGTGGACAACCATTTTGTGATAGGCAATCGTCGATTTGGCCGTGATATAGCCTTTTTTTATCCAAGTGGCCTGTATTATGACAGAAGTAAGAATGGATTTAGAAACAGAGAAACTCAATTGTATTTAGAGCATATAGAGGGCCATGATATAAACGATGTAATGCGTCTGCATATTAATGATAATGGAGAACTGTTTTATAGACCGGTGCTGCTTATTGAAGAAATATCCGACCAAAGGGTGCAGGTATATTTTATGTACGAAGACGGCGAAAGGGCAAGGAGGATGTTGCGCAGGGAAAGTTTTGAATGGCGCGAAAGACAATACCCAAGTCTGGAATTTATTGACGGCATACCTGTGGTAACGGTAATGACCATGGGTTTTGACGGCCATGAAAACGCGCTGAACATCGAACATGCCGTGCCGTTTTTATCCTTTGCGGAGGAATTGCGGGACGAACCCGTGGTTATTGTGGACATACGCGGTAATGGCGGCGGTAATGGGTTTTTGCCTACAAGATGGCTGTATGCCCTTACGGGAGAGATTGTACCCAGTAATTATGTGTCACTAAGCACATGGGAATATAATCCAGAATCTCATGCCTTTGACCCGGAAAACGTCTTTCAAAACCCACCGGGGATAGTGGAGAAATTTATGTCTGCCGGGCCTTTTGGCGAAGGATATACTGTGTCCAACAACGAACCCCGCAGAATTATAGAAAGAGAGCAGATGCTAATACTTTTGACGGACAGAGGCACTGCTTCGGCGGCGGAGGGATTTACGGATCATGCATTTAACATGACCAATACTTTAGTGATAGGTACGTCAACCGGCGGTGTGCTGGCTTTTGATATGACATATCCGCAGCTGTACCTGTCAAATACAGGCACGCCTTTTGGCCTGGGCAGAACCATGATGTTGTGGCCCGATGGTCATTTTGCGGAGGGTGTGGGCATACAGCCGGATATATGGGCCAGTGGCGATGCACTGACGGCTGCGTTGGCCTTAGTGAGAAACGAGGTTGGGCGATGAAAGAACTGCACAAGCGCATTGGGCATATATTGTGGGTATTTGCTGTTTTGTTTGCCATTATGGGTGGCTACTTGGTATATGTGGCGGCCTTTGAGGCTGATGATTTCATCGCCAATCCTTTTAACGCCCGGGTTAATATAGGGGATGAAGGGGTGAAAAGAGGGAGCATTTATGATGCCAATGGTGTGATTATTGTGGAAAGTGTGGCCGTGGACGGTGCCTATGTGCGCAGATATCCTTTGGGGCCGGTTTTTGCCCATACGGCAGGACACAGCGGCATGAGCAAGGCTGGGTTGGAGCTTACCCGCAATTTTACCATGTATCAACTGCGGTGGGAGCTTGTTCAGCGGGCGCGCCATGCTATTTTTGGAGACGAATTGGTGGCGAATTCCATTGTCACCACTTTTGATGCATCATTACAGCAAATGATTTTTGACTATTTGGACGGCACAAATTCCCGTGGGGCGGTGGCGGTGATAAATCCATCCACCGGAGCAGTTTTGGCTATGGTCAGCACACCGTCATTTCACCCGGAGTATATTGGGGAAAATTGGGGGGAGCTTGTCGCTGACAGGGCGGCCAGTCCGTTGATTAACCGAGCCACCCAGGGGCTGTATCCGCCGGGGTCTACATTTAAGATTATAACGGCCATGGCGGCACTGGAGCAAGACCCGGCACTGCTGGATTTTGTGTTTGAATGTACCGGCCACGCAACTTTTGGCGCGAACACCATACAATGCTGGGGCGGTACGGCTCATGGGCGGGTGAATATGACCCGTGCCATGGCGGTGTCTTGCAATGGCTATTTTGCTGTGCTGGCGGAGAAAATAGGGGCTCAGCCCATAATAGACGCGGCAGAGGGGGTGTTTTTTAACAGCACCATTCCTTTCGAGTTGGCCAACAACGACTCCCAATTTCCCATGTCTGTTGAACCCACGATGTCGGAGCTAATAGAAACCGCCATAGGTCAGGGCAGAACCACCACAACACCCCTTAATATGGCTGTTTTGGCCGGGGCCATTGCCAATGGTGGCGTGGCTATGGAACCATATATGGTAGATAGGGTTATCAATGCCGCCGGAAATACCATAAACGCTACATCGCCCCGTATGCTTGGCCGCGTAATGCCGCCGGAGATGTCTGTGGTGCTTGACCAAATGCTGATAGAGGCCGTAGCGGACGGCACCGGAACACCGGCGGCTGTGGCGGGCTTGCAGACGGCGGGCAAGACAGGCACCGCCCAAAATGAAACGGGGGTTGACCACAGCTGGTTTGTGGGATATGCCACGGCGGATAGTCCCACGGTGGCCTTGGCGATTATTATAGAAAACACCGGGGGTGGCACCAGGGCCAGCAGGCTTGCGGGGCGGATTTTTGAACATATGATGATAGATCAATAATTTACGGAGGGATTAATATGTCGGAGAATAACAACGAAAACAAAGACAATAAATGGGATTTTTCGGATTACGCCTATACAATAACAGGGATACTTGTTGGTGTGCTTTTGGTTGTTCCGGAAATACTGTATTCGCAATTTGGCATTAGTATATTAGGTGGCAGTTTAGGTGATATAGCACCGGAGCTTGCCGAAGGAATAGAAGGCGGCCAAGGCTTTAATATGCTGGGCATTAATGAGCTTCGCGCTTTATCGCCCCTGTTGTTTCTTTTGACCACAACCATCTGTATGTTTAAAGATGCCATTGACGCAAGAAAAAGCGGCGGATATAAGGGGTCGATGTTTATACATACCTTTGAGTCTTTGTTTGAAGAAGCAATTTATATGGCAATTACCACAATAATGGTGTATGGGGCTGTAATGTTTGGTGCGATGTATGCATCATGGCTGGCCGGGCCCATAACGTGGGTTTTATTTGTTTTTATTTTTCCTTTGGTAAAGAAAAAAAGCGGCGATGCCGATGAAACCAACATGCCGTGGTCATTGTTGTTCATATTTACAGCCGGAATTATTGCAGAAATTATAACTGGGATATGGCTTGCCTTTCCGCTGTCATGGCTTATCATTTGTGCCATTAAGCTGGTAAGCACTGTCCATAAAGCCGACTATTCGATTGACAGGATTTTCGATATTCTATACTATGCTTTTTCGGTAATTCTTATGGCGGTGGGCATAGGTCTGGATCTTTGGATTGCATCATGGTCCGCGTTTCCAATTGCACTGTTTATTTGTTGGGTAATAAGCAAGCTTGGGAGATTTAAACAAGCTACACCAGATAAAGATTCCGGGACAAGCTGATTGTCTTAGTGAGCGTAGCGAGCTTAGCCAAGCTGATTGTCTTAGTGAGCGTAGCGAGCTTAGCCAAGCCCGGAATGACGGGTTGTGTGTAGGTGCGGCATTTTACCGCCGGGTTTTAAAATTCTGCTTTAGCAAAAAAACTGTATGAAGATTTGAAAATTTAGTGTATAATGTAAATGTGTGCCAATGCGCACAAGAAATTTGGCAGATGGGCGGGTAGCTATGCAAAAAGACAACACCGTTATTTTTAAAGGCGGCAAAAATGGCATTGTGATTATAATGGACGAGGCGGCGATGTATGAAAAAATTGCCGAAAGCTTGCGGGCAAAGATTCGTTCTGCCCATAAGTTTTTTGCCGGGGCAACCACCACCATCAGCTTTAAGGGTAAAGAACTGACGGAAAGTGAACTTTTGGCCCTGGTGGAGATTATAAATGCCGAAACCGATTTGTCTATCTCTTTTATTGAGGATTTGACCGGTACATTTGAGGTTGCGGCAGCAAAAGCCCCCCGCAAAAGCGGCAAGGCGGCTGTGGATCCATACTTTCATAAAGGCGGCCTGCGCAGTGGCCAGGCCATAAACCACAACGGCAGCGTGGTGGTGCTGGGGGATGTAAACGCCGGGGCAGAGGTGGTGGCCACAGGCAGTGTGGTGGTTTTTGGGGCTATACGGGGCATGGTACATGCCGGGGCCGGAGGCGACCGCACCACATTTGTATGTGCCACGTCTATGCAACCTATACAACTGCGCATTGCGGATATTATTACATATTTCCCCCGGGAAGTTATCATGGAAAACAAAAATAAGATAGACCCGGTGTATGCCTTTGTAAAGGGCGAAGAGATTTATGTGGCACCGGTGGCAAATTAGTTGCGGGCAGATAATTTAAATTAGGCGGTGAAAGATTGTATCATCGGGAGCAAGATTGGGTTATGCGCAAAATTCAGGTGCTTGTGCAGTTTATAGCCCGCATTGTTTTTGGTAAAGACCACATCTCATACGAAGCAAATGAGGAACAAATGGGTGAAATGGGCGGGCTTTATATGCGTTTGAAAGAAATGCTGGCTACTGCCGACATATGTAACGCCGAAGACGCGCTGCATGATGGTTTTAACGAAAGCAAAGATTATCTGCGGCTTGTTATGTGGTTTTATGACGAATTAAACAAAATGACTGATGAGGCATTGGAGGCATCCAGTTTCTCTCGCGAAGAAATTTACGAAGGTTTGCAGGATGTGTTGCGCCGAAAGGGCATATCGCTGCCAACGATTTTATAAATAAAAAAATTAGGAGAAATTTTATCTATGAAGAAGATTTTAGCAATGTCATTGTTTTTATTCGTGCTGTTTGTTGTGGCCGCTTGCAATGGTGGTGGTGAACAAAGCGAAGAGGTTCTTGACTATGATACGGTTATTCAAAACCTGGCCGGAACATGGGATTGGCCAGGCGGCGCAGGAAATCCTATTTTTATTTATGATGACGGAACGTGGAGCCACTCGACGGGAGATACGGGTCTGTATGGCAGTATAAGCATTGCGGAATATGATGGGAACTTTTCATTGGTATTTATCGTCACCCGCGCAGAGGGTCCGGGTGCATACGGCTCGCCGGGCATACCTTATGGCTATGGTGTGCGCTATGGCGACATATGGTGGGACAGTGTGGTGTACTCGCCTGATACAGATGAGCTGCGCATGGCAAATTGGGATGGCTCAATGCTATTGATGGAAAGATATAGATAATTGATAGGCCCTGGAAGAACGACACTTGGGAACTTGTTTTTAATTAACGAACATTATAGATGAGGAAGTGAGCTTAAATGGGTGAAGTAATTGTTATAACCAGCGGTAAAGGCGGCGTGGGTAAGACTACCACCAGCGCGAATTTGGGCTGTGGGTTGGCGGCGGCCGGTAAAAATGTGGTGCTTATTGATGCGGACATTGGTCTGCGCAACCTTGATGTAGTGATGGGGCTGGAAAACCGCATCGTGTACGACCTTGTGGACGTGGTGGAGGGCAAGTGCCGGCTGAAACAGGCATTGATAAAGGACAAGCGTTATCCCAACCTATATCTGTTGGCGGCGGCCCAAACCAAGGATAAGTCTGCGGTATCGCCGGAGCAGATGGTGAAATTGTGTGATACCTTGAGAGAAGAACATGATTACATACTGATAGACTGTCCCGCGGGTATAGAGCAAGGCTTTAAAAACGCCATAGCCGGGGCGGATAGGGCAGTTGTGGTGGCCACGCCGGAGGTTAGCAGCGTGCGGGACGCAGACAGGATAGTGGGTCTGCTGGAAGCCGCCGAAATAAAAAATATAAGGCTGATATTAAATCGTCTGCGTCCGGATATGATAAAAAGGGGCGAGATGATGACCATAGATGATGTGGTGGATATATTGGCCATAGAGGTGCTGGGATTGGTGCCGGATGACGAGAGCGTTGTAATGTCTACCAACCGCGGCGAACCCGCCGTGGCCGACGAAAACAGCCGGGCCGGACAGGCTTTTCGCAACATAACCCAGCGTATTATGGGTCATGATGTGCCTATTATAGATTTGGATGAAGTTGGCGGCTTTAGGGCATGGTTAAAGAAAACTTTCCGTAAAGGAAATTAGTGAGGCGAGAGGAGTGGTGAGCATATGGACTTTTTTGGTCTGTTCGACAGAAAACAAAAATCCGGCCAGATAGCCAAAAGCCGGTTGCAATTGGTGCTTTTTCAGGACCGCATGAATACCTCGCCGGAGATGATAGAGATGTTGAAGTCTGACATCATCAAGGTGTTGGCTAATTATGTGGACATTGACGAAGACGGCCTGGATATAAAAATAGGGTCTCAGGCGGACGGCGGCAGCAATGATGCCGGCCCGGCGCTGATGGCCAATATACCCATAAAGGGCTGGAAAAAACGCTGATGTATATTATTGTTTGGATATTCAGCATCGCTGTGTTTTTTACGATCCTCTATTTTGTTGTCAAAAATGCCGTGCGCAATGCCATTATCGAAGCGCGGGTTGTGACGCGGATAAAAGTAGAAATTGAGGACGAAATAAGCAAAACTGCATGTCCGTCTTGTGGTGGCGAACACGATATGGACTTTCCAAAGTGCCCGTTTTGTAAACATAGGTATTAACGATGGGTGATAATTTATGAATTCTTTGCGTCGCGATGCAAAATCTTTTGATTATATACTTTTTGCCCTGGTTATTGCCCTGGCTGCTTTTGGTGTGCTTATGATAGGCTCTACCACAGGCCTGGGGCGCGGCAATGTGTCGCCGCTGTTCATAAACCAGCTGGTTTTTGCCCTTGTTGGCGTGGGTATATTGCTGGTTATGGCTTTTGTTAACTATGAATTTATTGCCAAGTTCTTTATACCTATATATATTGTCAATATAGCGTTGCTTATTGTAGCACTTTTGATGCCGGACACGCGTGGTGTGGCACGATGGATTGGTGTGAATATCGGCGGCTTTGAATTTGGCATACAACCTTCGGAATTTACGAAAATTTTTATGATAATTTTTTTGGCCAAGATTATTGACAGATATCGGGACAGGATAAACAATATACTTGTTGTGGGGCTGGTTTTAGGCACAACGGCAGTGCCTGTGGCGTTGATAATCTTGCAGCGCTCCCTTTCGGCTTCTGTTGTCACTGTTGTTATAATGTTGGTAATGCTGTATTGCGGCAAAATAGGCTATAGATATATTGCCATTGGTACCTTGGTGGTTATACCTGCACTTGTGTTCTTTTATGTGGATATACATGCGGAAAGCCCGTTTTTGCTGGAAATCGGCCTTATGCAAGAGTTTCAGTTTGACCGCATCTGGAACTTTTTGTACCCGCAGGGGGGTGACGCCACCCTGCAAAACGAAAGGGGTCTTGCGGCATTGTCATCAGGGCTGCTTACCGGCCGCGGGTTATTTCAAAACCCGGTGGTTGTGCTGGAACCCACCAACGATTTTATCTTCTCCGTCATTGGTGCCGAATTTGGCTTCATTGGCAGTGTAGCCGTGATATTTGTGGTGCTGGTTATTGTGCTGCGATGCCTGCTGATAGCCAGCCGATCCGAGGTGTTTTTGGGCAGACTGATTGCAACGGCTGTGGCAATTGTTATTGCCTTCCAGTCCTTTACCCATGTGGCCATAAATGCCTGGCTTTTACCCAATACGGGCATGAACTTTCCCTTTATATCTTCCGGCGGCAGCTCTATGTGGGTCTTTATGGCCATGATAGGTCTGGTGCTTAATGTGGGTATGACGAGAGAGTATTCCATGTTTGATGATATGGGGAAAACATATATAACAGATAAAAAGTAAAATAGCGAGGTGTTGTAAATGAACATTGCTTTGGTTGCCCACGACAGTAAAAAGATTCTTATGGAGAATTTGTGCGTCGCTTACAGGCACATACTTAATGAACACAATGTCTATGCCACAGGCACCACCGGCCGCATTGTGGAGGAAGCCATGGGGGCAAATGTGGTTAAATATCTGGAAGGGCGGCTGGGGGGTGAGCAGCAGCTGGCCATACAAATTGCCCACAACGACATAGACCTTGTGGTTTTTCTTTGCGACCCTAATTTGGATCATATGGGCGAACCTGGTATTTCTGGCATAATGCGCCTTTGTGACACCCACAATATTCCTTTGGCAACCAACCTGGCTACGGCCGAGGCATTGCTGTTGTCGTTGGAGCGCGGGGATTTGAACTGGCGGGAGATTGTGAAGTAACCACTCGGCACCGCGAACACAGCGCGGAATATAAACGAATTGCGTTTGCCGTCGGATAACGCGGCAATACTTACACAATTGGAGATTGAATGATGAAGAATACCGTCGAACTTTCATTCCAATATACACGTATGGAGTACACCAAGGCATTTTGGTTGCATTTGCTATCGCCAAAGAGGATTAGGGTTGCGTCAATATTAATTTGCACCGCATTTGTATTATTGGTTGCGGCTATTATGATATTTCCTCCATTTTGGCGGTTTGGTGTTGGTGTTCTGTTTGTATTCCTGTTGCACATTCCGCTTTTGCTTATTGCCTGCTATATTGCTCCTGGGCCTTCTTTCAAAGTCATGACGATCTTTTCCAAAGGGAACAAATTAGTTTTCTCGACAGACGAAATTAGCTGGAAAACACCGGATGGCGAAATGATATTTGGCGGCCGCT
This sequence comes from Defluviitaleaceae bacterium, assembly GCA_009785595.1. Lineage (GTDB taxonomy): Bacteria > Bacillota > Clostridia > Lachnospirales > WRAX01 > WQVZ01. The sequence continues at coordinate 19,084 of WQVZ01000030.1, forward strand.
ATTTGGAGGTGCAGGAAAGCAATGGCTTTTTCTTTTTCATTCTCCCTCCGAATATATGGCTTGTGATTCCCAAACGCGCCCTTAAAGACGTTTTTGAAGAGCAAACCTTTGAAGTGATTGCGGCGTCAAGTGGGGTGCCGATAAAACGCATATAGAAAGGTCGATTTATTAATGAAAGATTACTATTTAAGAGCAACCGCCGCAGAGGGTCAAATCAGGGCTTTTGCGGCTTCTTCAAGATATTTGGCAGGGGAAGCGGCGGCCGTACATGGCACAACACCTGTGGCCACAGCGGCTTTGGGGCGTACCCTTACCGCTGCTGCAATAATGGGCCTTATGGCTGGTAACGATAAAGACTTGATAACTGTAAGCATCAGGGGCAACGGCCCTATAGGCGGCGTGCTGGCCACATCGGACGGGCTGGGTCGGGTTAAAGGTTATGTGTTGTACCCACAGGGTGACATTGTTCCCAAACCAAACGGCAAACTGGATGTAGGCGGGGCCATAGGTGCCGGGCATATTACGGTTATCAAAGATTTGGGGCTTAAAGAGCCATATGTGGGCAAGTTGGAGCTGATATCCGGCGAGATTGCCGAGGATGTGGCGGGGTATTTTTTAATTTCGGAGCAAACGCCGACTATACTATCCCTGGGGGTGCTGGTGGGGCGTGACCACAGCGTGCAGCAGGCCGGGGGCTTTTTGTTGCAGCTTATGCCGGGGTATGATGATGGTCTGATAGACAAGCTGGAGACTAAAATGCAGGGCTTTCCGGCTATAACTGATCTGCTTGCTGCCGGAAAAAGCCCGGAAGATGTGATGGAGATGCTATTGGCCGACTTTGGGTATGAAATAACCGAAAATGCCCCTATTGAATTTTATTGTAATTGTGATGAAGAGCGGGTAGCGGGTGTTTTGATAAGCATAGGAGCCGATGAGCTTGGGCAGATTATAGAAGAAGATGGCCAAGCGGAGGTTGGTTGTCATTTTTGCAATAAGCAGTATCGTTTTGGCAAGGACAAGCTTGTGGGTTTGCTGGCCTCACTGAAATAAACCGGGGCATTGGCATGAGGTACAAAATAATGAAACCACGCCTTCCACATACTATATATGAGGAGGTGCGGAAATGAAGCGCATTTTTGTTTTTTCCGAAGTATATCATGATTTTGCGATAGAATATAATGAGTTGACGGCTGGGGTGTTGGCGGAAATTATCGCAGGGATGGTTGGAGACGGTCATAAGGTTGATATAATTGAGAGTATGCTTGCGGATTTTTTGGCGGAAAACGACCATATACACCTGGATGCGTTTATAAATGTGTGCCTGGAGGGGATAGTGTGATACGGGATTACGAAAGAGAAACCCGGGAGCGGGTGGCGTGGATAAAAAGCGTGCTGGCGGATGCAGGGGTCGGTGGGATTGTTTTTGGATCCAGTGGGGGCAAGGACTCTGTGCTGGTTGGTGTGTTGTGTAAAATGGCTTGCGATGATACTTTAGGTGTCATAATGCCTTGCGAGGCCAGCCGTAATTTTGGGCAGGATAAGGATGATGCCTTGCTTTTGTTGGAGCATTTTTGTATAGAGCATATGGAGGTGGACCTAACTGCCGCAAAAAGAGAGCTTGTAGCCGCAATTGGTTTACCGTTAGGCAAAACCGCGGATATTAATATTGCTCCGCGCTTGCGCATGACCGCATTGTATGCCATAGGTGCCCAGCGCGGTGCGTTGGTGGCGGGAACAAGCAATCGCAGCGAGAGGCATATGGGCTATTTTACCAAATGGGGCGACGGGGCCAGCGATTTTAACCCCATTGCAGACCTGACTGTTACAGAAGTCTTTGAATTTTTAAAACATCTGGCAGTGCCGGAGGTTTTCTATACCAAAGCCCCATCGGCAGGGCTTTACGAGGGTCAAACTGATGAGGCTGATATGGGTGTCACTTATGGCGAGATTGACAGATATTTGTTGTTGGGTGAAAAAGGCCCTAATTACGAGAAAATTGAACGAGCCAATAAGCTGACTGCACACAAGCGTCTTGCTTTAAGGCAGTTTGCTGAGTGATACACTAAGTTTTTGCCAAAGCAACGTGAGCCAAAGGCCATGTTGCATTTTTTTGCGCTTTGCGGTAAACTATTGACAATTGGGTTCGTATATATTCAAGTATACCATGTGAAAGGGGAATGATTAATATGGCTACTGAAAAAATGATGATATTAAAAATGCTGGAAGAAGGAAAAATTAACGCTGAGGATGCGGCGCGGTTGTTAGCTTCTGCGGAGGGGGGCGGACCTGCTATTACTGCCCCCGCAAGTCATGGAAACCAAACACCGCCGCGCCCTGCCGCACCGGGTCATCCTGCCGCACCAACCCATGGGGCGAGTGCCGACGGCCCTCGCCCCAACAGCCCGGCTCCAACCAAAACGGTAGGCAGCACCATTGATGATATGGGGCGCAAATTTGGTGCCTTTATGAAGGAAATGGAGCCGAAATTGCAAAAAATGACGGAAACTGTGGTGGAAAAAACGGCCAGCGCGGCGGATTCTATATCTAAATCCCTGTCAAGCCATGGTGAGAAAAAGAGCAGCACCGGCGGCCAGACTTCCGGACATTTTCCCAGTGCCCCTGCGGCGGCCAGACCCACAAAAACCATGGGCGGCGCCAGCGGTATAGAAGAAATGATAGAAATACGTGTAACCCAGGCGGGAGCAGAACTTAACCTAGCCGGCCTAAATGGGCAGGTGCTGGTGAAAGGCTACAACGGCGACAAAATTAATGCCAAAATATTTACCGTGGCTAAACGTCCGGGTGCAAGGGTAGAGCTGGCTACCCTGGGCAACAAATATTACCTGGCTTTTGATGAAAATGACTTCGAGCGGGTGTGCATAGACGCTTTTGTTCCTGAGACAATGTTTGACAATATGCGCGTGGCCACCACCAATGGAGATATACGCATAGCCACTATTGCCGCAACAAATGTGATGGTAGAAAATATGAATGGAAGCACGGAAATTGTTGGCGTAAGTGCCAAAACCATTGTAGCGGAAAGCAACAACGGCCACTTGCGTCTGGCGGACACCAAGGCGGACAGAGCCAGTGTGGAGAATTTTAACGGCGGCATAAGCATAAGCAAAATAGACATTGCCAGCCTTAAAACCACTACCTTTAACGGCCCCATAGATATGCAAATTGCGGACTTTGCCGCCCACGACTACTACAATTGGCATGTGGAGACATCCAATGGCAAGTTGGGCGTTATTTTGCCGTCCTATGCCACCATGGGCTATCATATTAAAGCCCATGCCGCCCTGGATAATGTGAAGCTTGGCCTGGTTGGCATGAACTATTTGCGCAACGACAAGTCCTTTGTAGAGGCCAAGAGCATAAACTATGACGCAGCGGTGAAAAAAGCGGATATGACACTGGTTACATCTAATGCGCCGCTGGTGGTAAATTGAAACCAATCAGACCAAACAGCACTACGGTGTAAAACTGCCGTGGTGCTGTTTTTTGCTGTCTTGGTCCAGCAAGCCTCAGTCCTGCCAGGGGATCAATTAGGCCCTAGCACAAAAATATGGTCAGGCCGAATGTATAGAAACGCAACCAACCCAACCACTCCGCATTTTTGTATTTTTGTGTAGTAACAACCACCCTCGTCGTCCATTGTTATTCCTCCACAACTTGCCACCTAGCGTACAACACAGCATCCCTTGCCGGCATCAAAAAGCCTTCTCTGCTTGCTAATGCCATTGTAAAGCCTTCATCAAGATACCAACCCATAAAGGTATAACCTTCTTTAGTGGGGTTTGTTGTAAAG
>WQVZ01000031.1 GCA_009785595.1 Defluviitaleaceae bacterium
CAACCCCATCCACGCAACCCACCGAGGGTTAGACCAATGGGCAAAACTTCAACACATTAAAGACACCGCCGCCGCTTATGCCCTTATGCAAAGCTACGGCGGCATAGACACATTTATGAAGTTGTACCATGAGTGCCGCTTAGATGTTCAGACACTCGAAAACGGCATAGCCGCCAATGATGAGCAGATAAAGGCATGGGGATATTTGCAAAAAGATATTGCAACCTACAGGCGCACCCAACCCATCTACAAGCAATACCGAGAAATGAAACGAGCCAAAAACAACATCACATTTTTTGGCAAGGACAAAGCCGAGGAATTTCGTAAAAACCATGAGGACGATATTTCAGCCCATGAGATTGCCATGCGTGACTTAGAGGGTTACGAAAAACCTTACTACAGCAACAAAACCATCACCGCCGAGATTGAAAAAATCAAGACCGCCAATGTTAAAAATAACAAGGCACTCACGCAGAAAAAAGCGGAATTAAAACAGGCTGGCAGGGTACACAGTTATCTGTTTGACCTTGACCGCCAGCACCAGCCCAAGCAAGAGAAACAACAACAGCGTAGGCGGAGTAAAGTTTATGATGTGGGGTTATAGGATTACAATTTTGTTGTATCGGTTACGGCTACAGGAGAAACAGGGCCAATATTGATTGAGATTGGCCGAGCAGAGGCCAATGCCGACACCAAGACCAAATACTATTTTAAAAATATGAGGAGGGTAATAATATCACAAAACCTAAGAAAAACTATCTGACAGATAGGGAGGTTGGCTCAGTGAAGACGAAAAATAGTAAGGAGATTAAGGCAAATTTGCACTTTAACGCTAGTGGTGAAACGCTGAAAAAAATAATGGAAAGAAATATCAAATCACTTGTCATGAAATAAATGGATATTGAATGGGCGATTATCCTGGTGTATACTAGACATGATGGGTAATTGCTTGTTTTCGATGGAGGATTTTATGAATCAATCGGTGAGCAATTATAGTAAGGAATGGAAAGTTGCCAGCTATATTCGTCTGTCAAAAGAGGACGAGAAGACGAAAGGGGTGTTTGGGGAAAGCGAAAGCGTATCTAACCAAAGAAATTTGCTGATGAGCTATATTAACGATAACGACTTAACTTTGGCCGGAGAGTATGTTGACGATGGTGTATCCGGCACAACTTTTGACAGGCCACAATTTAATGCCATGATAGAGGATATTGAGCGCGGACACATCAATATGGTCATCACTAAAGATATGTCACGCTTGGGCAGGGACTATATACAGGCAGGTCATTATATGGATCAATATTTTCCATCCAAGATTTTCTATCCAAGAATGTGCGGTATATGTCCTTGCTGGATAATATCGACACATTTTTGGACAGTAGCAGTAACGATATAGCCCCATTTAAGGCTATATTAAACGATATGTACTCCAAGGACATGTCAAAAAAATCCGCAGTGCCCTCAAAAGCAAGAAAGAACAGGGGTTGTTTTTGGGAAAGGTGGCCCCGTATGGCTATAAAAAATCGCCGCAAAATAAGCATAGGCTGGTTATTGACCCCATAGCTTCCACAGTGGTAATGGAGATTTTTAAACTGTTTTTGAATGGCATTGGTGTGCGCCAAATAGCGATAAGGCTGTCCGAAAGACAAGTACCCATTCCCTCTGTACACAACAACATCAATATAGGCAATGCAAGCATCTCATACGGCCTTTGGACACACACAGGGATTAAGCGAATTTTGCAAAATGAAATTTATACTGGGACATTGGTGCAAAGCAAGTATAAGAAGCTGAACTACAAGTCCAGTAAACTGCTCTCGACAGACCAAGATGCGTGGATAAAGATGCCAAATGCTCATGAAGCTATTGTTGCCCAAGAAGCATTCGACAAGGCACAGAGATTGCTGGAGGCCACTGCCTGCCCAAAGCCTTCAAAACACAAATACCTTTTGTCTGGGCTGTTGAAGTGTTATATGACTGCGGTTCGTATATCAGTATGGCCAAGAAAGATAAATATGGCCGGGTTTATGGTAGATGTGGCAGATATACGCAGTATCATAAATTTAAAGTCTGTACGCCGCACTCCTTTAGCTATACCAAGTTGGAGGAGCATGTTGTTGGCTTGCTAAGGGATTTATGCTCTAAATATCTTGATTCTGAGCAAATGGCAACTATCCTTGCGGATGCGAAAAGCGAAAGAAGTGGCAGAGAAGCTAAAATTAAGCTACTTGAAAGTGAGATTAAAAAGGCCCAGTCCCGTATAGATATTTTATACGACGACAGGCTAAATGGAGCTATATCCTTTGACGATTTTAAGAGGCTGTCTGTCAAAGCTAATGCGGACTGCGAGTATATGAAGGAACAGATGAGCAATCTGAAAGAAAGCCCAAAGGCAATACAAGGCAAAAAAAGCAAGAGGATGTTGTAAAACAATATCTCTCCCTTGCGACACTTACTCTGGCTATGATGACCCAATTGATTGACAGGATCGAAGTACGCGAAGGACACGAATTTGACGTATACCTCGCCTTTCAAGAGCTTCAATCACTAATGGAACAAGACCAAAAAGCTTGTAGCAACATATGACATTAACATGAGTGTGCGCACCACAGGCGGGGCTAACCAGGTTAACCGTGTAGTTGTTACTATATTGCGGACGGCGAGGCCATCGCGAAGGGCCAGGGTGGCAGAGATACATTTTGGGCAATTGATGCAATTTGACGGTGAGGACATTGTGGAGATAAACACCGTGCAGCAGGCAGATGCGGAGGGTAGGCGTTTTCCGCAAAATATGATGCGGCTGAAAATATTAAACAATGGACGATTTAGCTTGATACATAATGACAGCGAGGCCAGGCACTTGCATGAGCGGCAGTTGGTGGAGTATACCCATGGAGTGTTTAGTGATAATTATGCCAGATGGAGCCATGTGGGTAATTATTATTTGAACAACTGGGCGGTGCGGGAAAATCATGTGGATTTTACGGCATATGGGCGCACGAGAGATTTGGGCACGGCTGTGTATAGGGATTCGTCCTTTGGGTTGTTTACATTGGGGCAGATAGCCCGCCATGTGGCGGCCAGCGCGGGGTGTGAGGTGGTTGTGCCCAGGGTGATGGACAACAGTCCGTTGTTTCCGCGGTTTTTTGGTAATGTGACCCACCGGGCGGCGCTGTCTGCCATAGCCCAGGTGGCGTCTTGCTTGCTTTTTGAGGACAAAGAGGGCAGGATATGTTTTGTGGATGCTTTGGATACCCGGCAGGGATCTAGGGACGTGTTGGATTATGAGAATATGTTTGAGCCGCCGCGCATTGGCCTGGGTACGTTTTATAATGGTATAATGCTGACGGAGAAATTTGTGACATTGGACATGAACCATATGCAGCGGGTGCAGGTGGATGCGTGGGGGATGGAGGACATAACCATACCCTTTGACAGGCCGGTGTACAGCGGCGGGTGGCTGCGGCTGACGGATGACTCCTGGCATTTTAGTGTAACCAACGTGCAATTTCATGCTATGTACATGACGGCGCGAATACAGGGATTTGGCCAGTGCAATATGGAGATATTTGGCAACAGGGCCAATTTTGCGCCATTGGAGTGGTTTATGCACGCGCCGTGGTTTGATGCCAGTCAGGGTCAACGGCCATATGTGGTGGACGTGCCTATGTTTTTGCAGAATATAATGCATATTGCCCAGACGCGAAATTGGTTTTTTGCCCGTAAATTTGCCATGCTGGCAAAGCGGGTGGTGTGTGATGCCAATTGGCGGCAAAACCCGGCACTTGGCCCGGGGGATGAGGTAAGTGTGCAGATGTGGGCTGATGGGCGCAGTGGGTCTGCACATGTGTTGTCACAGGAATTGAATTTTAACAGAGGTGTGCTGAGGGGTAACACAAGGGTGATAACGGAACAGGGGTGATATTATGAATTGGACGCCATTGACGGCGGAGGACTATATGGACATTGACCATATGCGGCAGCTAAATACTGAATTTACGGCGGTGGCGCAATTGCGGAACAATGTATTGGGTGGCATAACGCCAATAACCATGCTGCTTGTGGGACCTGGGACGCTGACCGTACCCACGCCGCAGTTTGTTAATACAATAGAGCGCAATTTAGATGAGTTGGCGGCGGGTACGTCTGTTGCTGGCCTGGAGCCGACCAAGACCTGGCTGGGGGAAGACAGGGACGGGCGGTTTTTGGATTATAAGGACGTAAACAGGTGGTTTGAGAGCTTGAGGTTGTTGAGGGTGCATTTTGGTGGATAGTGCAAGAGCAAGAGGGGGATATATGGAAAATATATACATTAGAGGGATTGCCGGGGCCGTAATTGGTCTGGCGTCTTATTTTTTTGGGGCGTTGGACGCACTGTTGACGGCACTTTTGGCTATGATGGCCATAGATTTTGCGACGGGGATTATAAAGGCCGTGGTTTTTAAAGAATTGGACAGCCGCAAAATGTCTTTGGGTGGTGCGCGCAAGGTGGGCATAATGCTGGTTGTGGCTGTGTCTAATGTGATTGATGGTATTTTGGAGCTGGGTGGCCTGTTGCGCACCGTTACTATTTCGTATTTTATTGCGAACGAGGGCATATCATTGCTGGAAAATTGGAGTTTGATGGGGCTACCGGTGCCGGTTAAGCTGCGCAATGTGCTGGCGCAGTTGCGAGGGAATGATGACGCGCCCGGTGATAAAGAGGTGTAGTTTGCCAGGATAGTAGTAAAAATAAAAAAACCGACCACACCCAATGGGCTGGTCGGTTTTTTTATTTTATCACATTGGCCAGAATTTCGGCCAGTGGGTATGTGGCGTTTATGGCTTCTTGGAAGGTGTTGGTCTGTGCGCCGATTTCTACCAGCAGAGACTTTGGCTTAAAATGCAGGCTGTAGCGGAAGGCGTTTAGATAAATACGGCGGGTGAAGTTGTCAAACATATTATTGGCCATAAGCTGCATTTGGAAAGAAAAGGCCAGGTTGTAGGGTAGATTTGGATTGGGTAAGGTGGCCAGGGGTGTGGGCACGCCATTGTCATTAAACAACGACAGCCCATTAAAAAACATAATTTGCGCCGTGGGCTTGCCGTCTATGTCTGTTACCAGCCGCGGTGCGCCAGCGGGCAGCCCATCCCGGTGCAGGTCGATAACCACCTCTATGGTAGGATATTTCTCTAAAATGCGCCGTATATACGGCACCTGCCGTTCGTAAGCCCCCAATATGCGCGACTGGCCATCCACAATATCAAAACGTTGGGTCATATGTATTGTGCCTATGCCCCTGTCATTTAGCAGCTGCGCCAAATGCGCCCCCACACCAACTATTCCGGTGAATTTGTCGTTGGTGTCAGAGTCCACAAAAAACTCTGTGGAATGTGTGTGGAATATGAGCACAACCGGGTCGCCAACGGCCAAGCTTACGGGGTTAACCCGCAAATCCTGCTCCAAAAATCTATCTACATCAAACATCTCCGGCAAAAAAGCGGTGCGCGGATCCACAATATACATGGTATTGCGCAATATGTCGGGGTTGCGCAGATCTTCTAAATTAGGCGGGGCCAAATTACGTGAATCCATAACATTTTGTAGGCTGATATATTCTGTGGTGCCGTAATCTATCACAACATCATTAATGCCAACAACCAGCGGTGGTATGATCTCAGGTATTACAACCTCCGCATCTGCCTTTTTTTCCGGCTCTGCCTCTTCTGCCATGTCCACCACTGCCGCCATTTCGATTTCTGCTGCTGCTATCACCTGTGTAGACTGTAAATTAAGCAAACCCGACGAAACTGTATAGTGGGGCAATGCCTCGTGCAAAAATAGCTCCCCTGATAAGATATCGTTAAAAAATGATATGGCAAACAGCAAAAAAATAGAAGCAACAAGGCCGGTGGATAGGCTCTTTATATGCCTCAATCCCTTCCATGTTTTTTTGCCTGCGCTCTTATGTATTTTTTTCGGCATATGTTCCACCCCTTTGTCTTATGTGAAAGTATATGCCTATTTCGCCGGATTAGAACGCTTGTCCTATATGCTGTGTGTTCAAATTTGACGGGGCACCATAAATGTGGTATGGTTAGATGTGACAGGAGGAATGTGTATGAACTATCAGCTGCCAAGAGGATATTTTGAAGAAACCCTGCTGGATATTTTGGCTATCGACAGCCCTTCGGGTTATACCGGGGCAGTGGTGGAAAGGCTTAGGGCCTATGTGGACGAGCTTGGATATGAGACCGTGCTGACCAACAAGGGCAATTTGGTGGTGCATGTGCCGGGTGATGGCGACAAAACCATAGGCATTGGCGCACATGTAGATACCTTGGGCCTGGTGGTGCGGGGTTATAAAGCTGACGGCACACTTAGCTTTAGTCAGGTGGGCGGGGCCATTTTGCCTACGCTGGATGGGGAATATTGCAAAATATACACCCGTTGCGGCAAGGTGTATACAGGCACTGTTTTGTCAAATTCTCCGTCATCCCACGTGTATGAGGATGCCGGCGAGCTTAAACGCGACGCAAACAATATGCATGTACGGCTGGACGAAGAGGTGGCCAATGCCGATGACGTGAAAAAACTTGGCATACTGCCTGGGGATTTTATTTGTTACGATCCCAAGGCTGTTATCACAGAAAAAGGTTTTATTAAAAGCCGCTTTTTGGATGACAAAATGTCTGCAACTATAATTCTTTGTGTATTAAAATATATGCGGGACAACAATATTCGTCCGGCCCATGATGTATGCGTTGTTTTTTCCGCATACGAAGAAGTGGGCCACGGACTGAGCCATCTGCCCGGCGGCATAAGTGAATTTGTAGCCGTGGATATGGGCTGTATAGGTTTGGATCTAACTTGCACGGAATACGACGTGTCCATTTGTGCCAAAGGCTCCAGTGGGCCTTATGACTATGCCCTAACCAGCCGCCTCATCAACCTGGCCAAAGGGGCCGGGCTTTCTTATGCGGTGGATATTTATCCTCGCTATGGCTCTGATGTGTCCGCCGCACGCTGTGCGGGTCATGACATTGTGGGCGGGCTTATTGGGCCCGGCGTGGCGGCCAGCCACGGCATGGAGCGCAGCCACATAAGGGCCGGTGAAAATACCTTTAAATTGCTATGTCTATATTTAACAAGTAGTAACAACGCATAAACCATAGCGGACTATGTGTAAGGGCGACCTGTGGTCGTCCTTTTTTTATGTCTAATTGAATACAACGCTCTATTCGTCTCTGTGTTCATATCCATCCAAAACGGTAACGGAAACTTATATTTTCGCACACAAAAATATTGCGAGCGCAGAACCAAGGAGTGTGGATAAATAAAAAAATCGCCATGTGGCGATTTGATAGGGGCGGCCCTGTGTGGCCGCCCGCTAAAATATGGATGATACTTCTGTCCTTTATTCCTCCAGCAACTTCATCCCAAAATGCCCATACCCCAGTGCCGTAACAATACGTCCCCGCGGTGTGCGCTGTATATAGCCCATTTGCAGCAAATATGGTTCGTACACGTCTTCTATGGTCTCGGCATCTTCCCCTGTGGCGGCCGAAAGTGTATCCAACCCCACGGGCCCGCCGCCGAATTTTTCTATCATAGCCAGCAGTACATTGCGGTCAACATTGTCCAGCCCAACCTTGTCCACTTGCAGTATGTCCAAAGCCGCCATGGCGGCTTTTTCGTCAACCACTCCGTCGAATTTCACCTGGGCAAAGTCACGCACACGTTTTAGCAGGCGGTTGGCGATACGGGGTGTGCCGCGGCTGCGACGGGCAATTTCTACAGCTCCGGTGGGGGCAATTTCTATACCCAGCACCCCGGCACTGCGGGTAATTATTGTGGTAAGCTCCTCCACCGTATAAGGCTCCAAGCGGTTTACGATGCCGAAGCGGTCGCGTAAGGGTGCCGTCAGCAGGCCAATACGGGTGGTGGCCCCAACCATGGTAAACTTTGGCAAATCCAGCCGCAACGACCGCGCCCCGCTACCCTTGCCAATCATAATATCCAGTACAAAATCCTCCATTGCAGGATATAGAACCTCTTCGATGGCACGGTTAAGGCGGTGGATTTCGTCCACAAACAACACGTCTCCCTGGCTAAGGTCGTTAAGTATGGCTGCCATGTCCCCTGCGCGCTCAATAGCCGGGCCGGATGTGGTTTTGATGTTGACGCCCATTTCCTTGGCTATTATTTGAGAAAGTGTGGTCTTGCCCAATCCTGGTGGCCCGTATAACAGCACATGGTCCAGGGGCTCGTCCCGCATTTTGGCCGCCTGTATATATATCTTCAGGCTTTCTACCACTTTTTCCTGTCCCACATAGGAGGCAAAGCCCTGGGGCCGCAGTTTCGGCTCTAGCTCCAGGTCTTCTTGGGTTTCTATTGATGTGATAATGCGTTTGCTCATTTTAATTCACCGCCAATTTTCTCAACGCCTGTCGTATAATCTGCTCACTGCTCATGCCGTCCAAATCAATGCTCATCACGGCTCGCAGGGATTCTGCCCTGGAATACCCCAATGCCAGCAGTGCATCCACGGCATCTTGTTTGGCATCGCCATTGCCTGTGGCCAGGCTTTGCTGGGGCGTAACATGATGGGCAAAGGTTTCGCTGGACTTTAGCTTGTCCTTTAGCTCCAGCACAATGCGGCTGGCCAGCTTTTTACCCACACCCTGGGCGCGGCACAGCTCGTCCGCTTCTTCTGTTAATATGGCCAAAATCACTTGGGATGCGTCCAGCACCGATTGTATGGCCAAGGCCGCCTTGGTGCCCACGCCGCTGACAGACACCAGCATATCAAAAATTTTCGCGTCCTCTTTGGTTAAGAATCCGATGAGGCTAAGGTCGTTTTCTCTTATTTGCATGGCGGTGTGTAGTTTTATTGTGTCACCTTGGGACAGCCGTGTGATGGTGGCATTGGATACATTGATCAAATACCCCATGCTGTTACATTCCACAACCACAGCCCCGTCGGCTATTTCTGCCACCTCGCCAATTATATATGATATCAAGATTTTTCCCTCATTTCTTGTGCGTGCTTAATTTTGTCCCAGACCAGTGCGACAACACAGGCCGCAGCCACCAGAGCGCTGATGAACTGCGATGTTGACAAGCCAAATACAAAGCCTCGGTGGGCATCGCCCCGCAAAAATTCCAGGGCAAAACGACCTACGGCATAGGGCAGTCCGTACATGCACAATATATACAGCAACCGCCGCTGTTTTTTGCTATATAGCCAAACCACGGCAAAGATTATAAAATTCATGGCGGATTCATAAAGCTGCACCGGCAGCAGGTTTATGCCATTGGGTGCCGCGGGAGAACGAACAAAAGCAATGCCAAGAGCTTCGTGCTCCATACCAAAGCAACATCCTGCCGCAAAACATCCCAGCCGCATTATACCATGGGCCAAGGGCAAAACCGGCACGGTCAAAATTAATATGTGGTTCAGGTTTTGTTTCATAATTTTGGCATATGCCCACAGTCCGGCCAGTGCCCCAAAAAGACCGCCGTAAAAAACCATGCCGCCAAAAACCGCAAGGCTGGCGGGCAGGCCTGCCACAAAGGCACCCCAATTTGCCGCCACCAAGGGAATTTGCACCAGCACATACAAAAACGCGCCGCCTGCCGCAAGTCCGATGCTTGCAAAGGCGGCGGCAAAAACCATGTCGTGGCTTGTTAGGTCATATTTTTTTGCCCGCAAACCAGCCACAGCTGCCCCGATAAAAATAGCGACCAGGCCCATAAGGGCATATGTAGGGAAAGTTCTGCCTAGCAAAACAAAGTCAGGCAGCATGTTTTTAAAGCACCAGGAAAGGCAGCGCGCACAAAGCGCCACAGCCGCACATGGTGCACATAAGCCAGTATAGACCACCCAAAGCCACGGCTATTATAGAGCAAACCAGCCCGGCAACGGCCATTCCGCCTTTGTAGCCTTGTTTTCTGGCCGATGTGGCCGTAACAATGCCTGCGACGCCAATAATTACCTCTAAAAATGGTATCACTGCATTAAAAGCGAGAAATACCAGGGCAACAATACCCAACACCATAGATGCTGTGGCCAGGCTTTTGCCCTGCTGTCCCCCGGGTTGATTTGGATATTGGCTCATAAAAATTCCTCCTTGTTTGTTTCTGTATTTATTTGTTTAACACTATATAAAAGGCACGATAAACGACGTGCATGCCACAAAAACCATCAAGCCCAAGGCGATGCCCACAACAGAGCAAACGAGCCCCGCTGTGGCAATGCCACCCTTGTTGTCCTGACCTTTGGCCGCCACGGCGCATATTATGCCTGCTATACCACAAAGCCAGCCCAAAAGAAGGGTGAAGGGGCTGAATGAGAGGAATACGGCACATATGCCCAGTACAAGGGCGACAATGCCAAGTCCCTGGGCGGGCTGCTTTGGTTTTGGTTCTGGTGGTTTTGGTTCGGGGGTTTGGCTCATATATATCCTCCGCTTTTTATAATGAGGCGCATCCGGTAGCGCAAGCAACGCAATATAGGATTCCCACAGAAAGGGCTAAGGTCACAATAGAAAAAACCAAACCGGCCGTAGCTGCGGGGCCTGCGGAGCGACCATTCCAGCGGGCGGCAACCGCCAGTGCAATGCCTATAATTGCCAGAGGGATTGCGGTAAAAAGATTAACAAACACAGCAAAAAATAAGGCGATTAGGCTTAGTGCCAGGGATGAAACAGCCAGGGCAGAATTAGGCCTGCGCGGTTCTGTGGGTTGTTGATTGGGTGTTTGGCTCATAATGCCCTCCGTGTTTTATATTGTGGTACACGCGGCGGCAAAAGCAGTGCAATAAGTGCAGCCGGCGGCAAATGCCAAAGCGGCAATAGAGCAAACCAATCCCGCTGTGGTTATGTTTTCAAAGTAGCCGTCCCTACGGGCAAAGATGGCCAGCGCAATGCCGGCAATGGCCGCGAAAACAGCAAAAAGCGTCAATATATATAACATGCACAACAAGGCAACTATGCCCAGTGTCAGCGACGCAATGGCCAAACGGCGGCCACGTGTAAGGCGCTTTATTTGTGGGTTGGGTGGTTTGTTCATAATATCACCATATTGCCGGAGGAATGCCCGGCGCGCAGAAATAACCCCAATTGCCAAAACCAATGCTGCACATAGAACAGCCGACGCAAGCCGCAAACAGCACCAGGGCAATGATGGAACAAGCCATGCCTGCCGTGGCCATGCCGCCTGTGTAGCCGTCTCTGCGGGCAGAAACCGCCAGACAAATGCCTATTACCGCCAAAAGTATGCTGGCAAGCTGCAAAAACAAAACCAGCGCAAGGATGCCAAGCACCATGGATGCAATGGCCTTGCTCATTCCCATTGGTTCTTCAGAATGATAGCTCATAATTCCCCTCTTATTGTGTGGTCGTCAATACAGGTCTATTATATCATACGTGGTTTGATTTAAGAAGTCTATTTTATCTATGCGATTGTCTGGCGGCACCAATGAGCTTATTTACATCGTCCACGCCATTTTTTGTCATATAGCTTTCTATACCAGCGAGCACGTCCAACGTAGCCCGTGGGTTGGCGAAATTTGCCGTACCAACAGCCACAGCAGATGCCCCTGCCAGAAGAAATTCGATGGCATCTTCGCCGGTGGTTATGCCGCCCATGCCGATGATGGGTATGTTTACGCAACCGGCCACTTGGTACACACAGCGTACCGCCACAGGGCGTATGGCCGGGCCGGACAGGCCGCCAACGCCCATTTTGTTGCCCAGCAAGGGTTTGCGGGTGTGGATATCTATTTTCATGCCCAGCAGGGTGTTTATCATGGATAAGGCGTCTGCCCCGGCACTTTCGGCAGCCTTGGCGATAACGTCTATATCTGTCACATTGGGAGAAAGCTTAACAATAAGGGGCAAATTGGTGACTTTGCGCACCTCGGCCACCACTTTCTCGGTCATTTTCCAATTTGTGCCAAAGGCCATGCCGCCCTCGGAGACATTGGGGCAAGAGACATTAAGTTCCAACATGTCCACTCCGCCTGCTTCTGTAAGGCGATAGGCTACATAGCAGTATTCCTCAACCTTGTGGCCGCAGACGTTAACGACAACCGCTGTGTCCTGCTGGCGTAAAAAGGGCAGGTCGTGCTGTATAAACGCTTCTACGCCAGGGTTTTGCAGACCAATGGAATTTAACATGCCGCCGTAAGTTTCGGCCACGCGTGGCACGGCATTGCCGGCCCATGGCTGATGGGACACGCCTTTGGTGGTTATTGCACCTAAGCGGGATAATTCCACAAAGAATGTATATTCCATGCCGCTGGCGAAAGTGCCGCTGGCTACGGTGACTGGGTTTTTCCAGGTTACACCGGCGATATTGACTGACAGATTCATTCCCAAACCAGCTCCTTTGCGTCAAAAACCGGGCCGACGGCGCATACGGTTTTGTTGGTTGTGCCGTCGCCTTGGCGTATTTTGGCTACACAGGCCAGACAAGCGCCTATGGAGCAAGCCATGCGCTCTTCCAGCGACACATAACAAATAGTGCCGGAATTATCAGCCCATTTGGCCAGGTTTTTGAGCATAATATGGGGGCCGCAGGCGTAAATTATATCGAATTTTGATCCTTCCAGCAAGCTAACGGCATTACCGGCAGCACCGTGGGAACCATCGTCGGTGGCGATAAATATTTCGTCTGCATATTTTGCAAAATCTTGTTCTAAAATTACATGCTCTGCGCTACGAAAGCCCAAATATACAGAAATTTTGGCATCAGGTGTGTTTTGGCGTATGCTTTTGGTCAGTTGGAGCAGTGGCGGGGAGCCAATGCCGCCGCCTACAATGGCTATATTGCCACGAGCATTTTCTAAAGGAAAGCCATTGCCCAGAGGTGCCATGATGCGCAGGGTTTCGCCTTTTTGTCTCTGTGAAATTTCTTGTGTGCCCTGCCCGGCAATGCGGTAAATTATACGTAAAGTATCGTCATTTACTTCGCAAATAGACAAAGGTCGTGGTAACAGCGTGGCTGGGTTGTCAGTATACACCGCTACAAATTGCCCTGCTACAGCTGTGGCAGCTGCTGGACAACGCAGCCGCAAGTCGTAAATATCTTCGGCAATGGCTGCATTTTCTAATATTTCAGCATCATACATGGCTTTCAAGCTCATCACTCCGTATCTTCTATTTCAAAACTTTAATACTTCCAGATATTTACTGTCGACACGCCATAAGCTCGTCCTTCATAGCCAACGCCGCCGCCCTGGCGGCTTCGGCATAATTCATGCCGGCGTACTTTTCGGTTTTATATGCGGCGATAATGCCGCGGGAATTATTAACAATAGCACCGAGGCCGTTTTTATCGAAAGATGCGGCAATATCAGCGGCACTGCCGCCCTGTGCCCCATAACCCGGCACCAAGAAGAAAGTGTTGGGCAGTTGCTTGCGCAATTTTGCCGCAACGGACGGGTGGGTGGCACCAACCACAGCCCCGATGGACGAATAACCATGCTTGCCCACAAGGCCTGCGCCCCATTCAGCCACACGCTTACCTACAATCTCGTAAATATGGCGGCCATCTACCAGCAAATCCTGAAAATCACCACTGCCTTTGTTAGATGTTTTTACCAATAAAAACAGCCCGGTGTTGTATTTTTCGCAGTTTTTCAGAAAAGGCTCAACGGAATCAGACCCCAAGTATGGATTAACGGTGATAAAATCAGTCTGATAAAAGCTTTGCTCCACACCTAGCACGTCCACCCGGCCAATATGCCCGTCCGAATATGCCTCTGCTGTGGACGCAATGTCACTGCGCTTGACATCGCCGATGACTACCAGACCTTTCTCCTTGGCATATGCCACGGTCTGGATATAGGCATCAACGCCCTCGGCACCAAATTGCTCATAAAAAGCCATTTGCGGCTTGACGGCGGGCACAATATCGCAAATGGCGTCAATGATGCCCTTGTTGTAGGCCAGTAGGGCATATTTAACGGCAATGGCCGTTTGTCCATATCTGTCCATGGCGTCCTTCACAATATCCGCCGGCACATACTCCATGCGTGGGTCAAGCCCCATTACCGTCGGGTTTTGCCGTTCTAAAATCAGGTCAATCAGCTTGTCGATAATCATAATTTTCCTCCAAAGGGTCTTGACTTATATGTTAATTTGGTTTATCCAAAAAAATAACCGCAACCTGTGACGTGGGGCGGTTATTTTTGCCATTTTTTATGTCGTCTATGTATCTTAAAATTACGATGACAATAATAGTAACCGACCATTTCGGCAATGCCGAGCCTCGAAAGTCTATTGTTAATTTACCATAATTTTATCCATTAGTCAACCAATTTGCCGTCTTTTACGACAATTTTCCCGCCAAATATAGTATGCACAACCCTGCCCTGTACATTCTGTCCGGCGAAAGGGGTGTTTTTTGATTTTCCGCCGAAATTAGCAGGATTGATGGAATAATTGGCGGTGGGGTCAATTATGGTTACATCTGCGGGCGCACCCACGGTCAGATGCCCTTTGTTTATGCCTAAAATTTTGGCTGGTAGCACCGCCATTTTTTCTACCAGTCCAGTGGGTGTCATAAGGCCGGTTTTTACCAGATGTGTAAAGGCTACTGCTAGGGCTGTTTCCAGCCCCACAACCCCATTGGGAGCATCCGCAAAGACCACCGCTTTTTCATCGGCACTATGGGGAGCGTGGTCGGTGGCAATGGCGTCTATAGTGCCGTCCGCAAGCCCAGCCAACACGGCCTTCATGTCTTTTCTGCCGCGCAGGGGCGGATTCATCTTAAAATTTGTGTCCTGTCCGTCAAAATCCTCGTTGCACAGGCTAAAATGATGGGGAGCGGCCTCTGCTGTAACAGCTACGCCGCGGGCCTTGGCATCGCGTATAAGACCCACACCCACTGCCGTGGAAACATGGCAAATATGCAAGCGCACCCCTGTTTCTTCCGCCAGTTTTATATCTCGGGCAATCATTTCGTCTTCTTCCTCGCAATGGGAAAAAACAGCAGTGCCCAATTTTGCGGCGATTTCCATGGCCTGCCTCTTTAAATCAGCATTTTGCACGGTATATCCATCATCGCTAATACCCACGGCACCGGCGGCAATGAGCTCTGCAATGGGTGCCAATTCTTTGCCGGCAAGACCTTGTGTAATTGCCCCAACGGGCAATATGTCCACCAGGCCAATTTCTCTGCCACGGCGTATCTGGAAGTCCACACCATCAGGGCTATCCACAGCGGGGTTGGTGTTGGGCATGGTGCATACGGTTGTAAAGCCACCCAGTGCCGCCGCCGCAGAGCCTGTTGCTATGTCTTCTTTGTGGGTTTGGCCAGGTTCACGAAAATGCACATGCAGGTCAATAAACCCCGGAACAACCCACATATCCGCAGCGTCAATAATATTGTGTCCATCGGCATCAAATTGGCCAAAGGCGGCTATTTTGCCGCTCTCAATCAATACATCTGCAATTTTGTCCACACCATTGGCCGGGTCAATAACGCGGCCGTTTTTTATCAATATCCCCATGTGTGTTCTCCCTTTAGATAGGCTTTTATATTGTAAACCCAAATTCCTGCACCAAACGTATAACTCTGTTGCCCTGTACTTCTATAAAATGCACAACTGTTGGGTAAAGATATTCCAAAAATTCATCCACTGCATTTGTGGTGTGGTGCCTCTCCAAGGAATCGGGATTTAAAAATAGCCCGCGAGAATCAACAAAACTGAAGGTGGTGTTGCGGTCAATTCTAAAAGACAGGGTTTCAATGTCCGCCTGCTCTACATAATGCCATCCCAGGTCTGCGTGCCAGTTTGGCCGTATATGAAAGCCCATGGGAAAATCATATATGGTCAGCCCAAGCTCTTCCATCCTTTGCGTGTCGGCTACATCAATAAATTCGATGGGGCGCAAAGCGCCATCGTATGGCACATAACCGCCGCCGGAAAGAAAGAAAACTTCTACCGGGGTGATGTACAATGTATTGCCGCGTATTTCGATAAAACCGGCCATGGTTTCGGTTTCGCCGGCGTCATTATTGTTGCAAGCAGAAAACATCAACACGCCCATAGCCAAAAGTGTGGCCAATACAAATAAACTCTTTTTTTTCATAATTTTTTACTCTCCTTTATTTTAAATGTTGGTTGCCAGTACGGTTTCGTCAATCCATTTCACAACATCCTCGTATACTTCGTCACGGTTAAGCTCAAAGAGCATCTCGTGGCGGGCGTCTTCGTACAGGCGTATTTCTACATACGCGCAGCCTGCGCTTACCAGCTGGCTGTAAATATGTATAACGCCGCGGCCAAAGCCGCCCATAGGATCATCCAGACCGGAAAACAGATATATGGGCAGATTTTTGGGTATACGGTCCAGCCACTTTTGGTTGTTTGATATTTTTGCTAATTTAAGCAGGCTTTGGCAGGCATCATATGTCAATGGAAAACCGCACATTGAGTCGGCTTCGCAGGCATTTACATACTCTGTGTCTCGGGTTATCCAGCTTGGCCCATGCTCCGAATTACGAAAAGCCTTGCTGCCGTTGCCTGTTATAATACGCTCCAACCAGGCCGCCTCTTTTTGGCCCCGGTTTTGCAGCTTGGCCGCGGCAAACACGCGATTAAGCATGTTTATATGCAGACCGCCTGCCATTGTGCCGGAAAAAATGGCCCCGTCGTATTCTATGCTCCACAGCGATGCCGCGTAGCGTGCCACCAAAGAGCCACAACCAACACCCATCAACACCAGGGGCAGGTCTTTGTGCTCCTTTTTCATGATGCTTGTCAGCTTGTACACATCCTTGGCAAGCAGCTTGTGTCCGCCTTTGCCTATATGGCCAAACCTGCCTGCTGCCGTCTTGCCATGGCCTAATTGGTCATGGCCGCACACGACAAAACCCCGGCGTGCCATAAATTCGGCAAAATCCACATAACGCAGCATATGATCAGAAAAACCATGGACAAACTGCAAAATACCTCGGGGGGTTACGCCTTCATCCGGCTCCCAAACATAGGCATACACAGCTGTCAGCCCATCTGACGATATATAGCTAATTTCTCGCATGCAAAATCTTCCTTTCGGCTTCCTGCTTTGTATATAGTATACGAAAATGTCCACAATGTCAATCGCATAATAAAAAAGTGAACTAGGGCGTGTTTACACTAAGCTGCCGCACGCCTTTGCGGCAGCTTAGTGTAAACACG
The DNA here is from genome assembly GCA_009785595.1 of Defluviitaleaceae bacterium. Classification (GTDB taxonomy): domain Bacteria; phylum Bacillota; class Clostridia; order Lachnospirales; family WRAX01; genus WQVZ01. The sequence continues at coordinate 17,175 of WQVZ01000031.1, forward strand.
CCCTAAATAAAGCCGGCAAGATAGAAATGCTTGTTACTTTTTGTTGACAAATGCAATAAAATTATGATACACTATGCCCGCATTAAAAATTGGCAATCTTTGCCAAAACACACAAAGGAGAGGGTAATAATGAGAAAAGCAACTAAAAACAGGATTTTATCAATGTTGCTGGCACTTACCATGGCTTTTAGTGCTGGCGCATGGGTCATCTCCGGATCAGAGCATGCCGAAAAAATTGATAATTCGGAACATGCTTTGAGTTATGCCTGGCAACAATCATTTCAGGCGACACAATACAATAGTCAACACAGGGGGCTTATTGGCTTCAAAGGCGAATATGCCTTGGATAACGATGATACTCTCGTTAGTGTTATAGTGTTGTTTGAAAATAATCCGGCCGCCATACAGTTGATTGAGGCGCAAGCTTCAGGCAGGAGTCTTCTTTCGGAAAGCATGGCGGAAAACATTGTTGAAGCCGACCACGTCATGTTTAGGCAAGAGCTTGATATACTGTTTGGGTCAAGCGGCAGGGACGCAGATCGGCCTTTCAAAATAACCAGGGAATATCGCAAGGCTTTAAATGGCGTAAGCATGACTTTGCCTTCAAACATGGTCTCGGCGTTAGGTGATTTTGAAAGCGTTAGGGCGATTTATCCTAACATCAGGCTGCAAGCTTCACCGCCAATCGAAAGCAGTTCGCCAGAATGCACAAATCCGCTGGGTATGGCTCCGGGCCGCGCCACCATGCGTGCCGATGATATGCATGCTTTAGGATATACTGGCGAGGGTGTTGTGGTAGCAATCTTGGACACAGGCATATACGCCAATCACCCAGCCTTTGAGGGTGCCTTTATGACCCTGGAAGAAATGCAGCAACGCAATCCAAATATTACGTATGAAGACACTATAAATGGATATTTTATCGGACGTTGCCTTTTCTCCATTTACCATCCTCAATATCCGTCAAACGACCCATGGGATTTTAACGGGCACGGCACTCACGTTGCCGGCACCGCGGTTGGAAGAAACACCGGGAGAATACTGGGCGTTGCGCCGGGAGCAAGTGTTTTTGCATATCGTTTGATTGATTTGCATTGGGAAAGCTCATTAGCTACAGTTTTGGCCGGTGTCAATATGCTTGCTTATGACAAGCCCGATGTTGTAAATATGTCCATTGGTTTTGGGCCCCAATATCCGCATTGGGGAGGCGCACCCATGCACATCACATCACTTGCAGTCAACAATATTATGCTTGCGCATCCTTATATGCATTTTATTATAGCAGCAGGCAATGGAGGGAGCAGTGGCTATTTTACTCTGCGCTCTCCAGGGGATGCCAGCTTACCCATAACTGTTGGTAGCGCGAACGTGACCATGGTAGACGTTGAGGGACTATCCTCGTTTTCTTCGATCGGGCCTGTGTATTATAGCTTTGAAATAAAGCCTGATATAATTGCCGACGGAGGAGGAGTCTATTCTGCCGACATAATACCGCCGTATTCGGAATGCCCGAAGGAATGGTATTCTTGGAGGAGCGGAACATCTATGGCTACTCCACATATAGCAGGAGCTGTGGCCCTTTTGATAGAATACAGCGAAAGAAATCACGGTAATGCGTGGAATGCAGAGGAAATTAAAGTGCGCCTGATGAACACTGCTACCCCCATCACTGTTGCTTACGGTGATGCAATCAGTCAACTTAGCAGCAGTGCTTTTGCTACAGGCGCTGGATATGTGGACGTTTACGCGGCGGCACATGCCGACACATTTGTATATGTTATAAATGACAGGGTACTTTACGGAAACGAAACAGAGTTGCCCTTCTATCAACAAAGCTTTACAACAGGCAAAACCGGTTCCTTTAGTTTTGGCGAGGTTGGTAATGAGGACACACCGCTGTCATTGCTTGCCTATCCAAACCCCAACGCAAGAACCCTAACGGTTGGCATTACAAACAGCACAGGAAATATACGCACATATACTATCCAATATAGTTTTAACGGTAATTCAGGTTATGTTGCAAACATGACCCTAGACCAAAGAAGCGTAATTGTCGGCCCATGGGAAACCGCAAACTTTACTGTAACCATATCTGTTGCGGGACATATTCCTGGTATGGGTTGTTCCTGTTATGGTTGTTCCTGTTATCTGTGGGGCATAACAGAAGCACTCTTCGAGGGTTACGTGTATGTGCTGGAAGACGGAGCCCTTAAAGCAAGGTTGCCTTTTGGCTTTGTTAATGTGAATTGTATATATGTACCTTCGCCGACCCGCATACTTCGTTTTAATTTGGGCGGAACTTTGGGCAGTCCGACAGTTCCTGCTTACATATTGCCGGTATCTGTGCCCGTGGGAGCTGAAATTCTCACTTTTTTAAGAGACTATTATGATGTATTTCCTCAAGACGGCCCCACAAGGGAGGGTTTTACCTTCCTTGGCTGGTATTATGACGCCGATTTTACAATGCTTTTAGGAAGTTATGATTTAATGGTAGGTGGAAACTACACCCTACATGCTCGCTGGGAAGTCGCGCGCACCTCCATCTTCCAAGTCCGCTCCCACACCGAATTCCAATATGCAATCAACCACCTTGCAACCAACAGCATCACAGAACAAACAACCATCACAATGATGAATGATTTTGCCGCCACAGGCGAAACCATAACAATTCCTGCAGGGGTTAATGTCATACTTACAAGCAGCCCCGGCAATGTGTTTACATATACGCGGTCTATTATGGGTCGGCACTTTGTGGTAGGCGGCGTGTTGACTCTGCAAAACGTGGTGCTGTGCGGTGATTCTGCCGAACTTGACCATGGTTTTGACGCCTTAGATTTTGTGCAGGGCGGCGTTTCTGTTGGCGGCCACCTGATTATGGAAGAAGGAAGTGCTATCGTTAACAGTGTTGCGTTTGAAGGTGGGGCTGTTTCTGTTTCCGGCAGCTTCTTATCAGATTTATCCTTTACCATGCGGGCAGGCGCAATAGAAGGCAACACGTCATTTTTTGGCGGCGGTGTGCGTATGCAAAACGGCACTTTTAACATGACCGGTGGCACAATTCGCAACAACCATTCAGTGCGCTGGGATTTCTTTATCCCATCTGTGGCCGAATTCAGCGGCACCGGCGGCGGCATAATTTTGGGCGGCTTTAGGGGAATGGGCGGCGGTATTTTAAACATATCCGGCGGCATAATTGAAGATAATACGGCGGTTGTTGGTGGCGGTATTGGCTCTACTACCGGTAGTATGGTGGTAACATTAACCGACGGCGAAATACGCAGCAACACAGCAGACTATGGCGGCGGCTTTTGGATGCGTGGTGCTAGCATAAATGGTGTTAATATAAACGGCGGCCATATTCGCGACAACCACGCAATCCAAGACGGCGGCGGCATTTTTACCGAAAGAGCCTCTAACTACCAAAACCCCATGCCGCCAGAGTTATACTTTGACCTTAACATTCGGGAAGGTGCCCGCTTCTCCGGCAACACAGCAGGCAATGGCTCTTTCAATCCACCATCAAACGCATTAGCCATCATGCCAAGGGCGGCTTCGGTGTCGGTATTTGACCATCAGCTGAATAATTATGATATTAACTTCAACCTACCCTCTACATCATCTAAAACCCTCACCCTCCACCTCTACGACAACACAAACTCCTACATCACCATCCCCGTAGAGCTCTACTCACCACTATGCCCAATAGCCTTAACTCCCATAATAGCCTTGATGGAAGATGACAACCAC
>WQVZ01000032.1 GCA_009785595.1 Defluviitaleaceae bacterium
AATGAACACCAGCGATGTAGTCACTTTTTCAGCAAATAACTATTTAGATGATATATCCGATGTTATACAAATGTCTAAGCACCGCAATTTCCCTGTTGTTAACGAAGACGGGGTGCTGTACGGTATTATATCCCGCCGCCATTTAATATCGTCCACCGGCAAAAAGGTTATTTTGGTAGACCACAACGAGCGCAGCCAAAGTGTGGAAGGGCTGGAACAGGCGGAGATTTTGGAGATTATTGACCACCACCGGGTGGCAGACATACAAACAGAAACGCCCCTGTATATACGTAGCGAACCTGTGGGATGTACGGCCACCATAATCAGCAAGATGTACCGCGAAAACGGCGTGGCCATACCAAAAGACATGGCGGGCATTATGTTATCTGCTATTTTGTCGGATACCCTTATGTTTTCCTCTCCAACATGCACCCCATCAGATAAAGCCGCCGCGGAGCAGCTGGCAGCTATAGCTGATGTGGATATGACGGATTATGGACGTCAAATGTTTAAGGCAGGAGCATCCATAGAGAAATACAGTGTGGAGCAGATTTTGGCCATGGACCGTAAGCGTTTTACATTTGGCCAGCACGCCGCATATATTTCACAGATAAACACCCTGGATTTTGCCAGTTTGGCCAACAGGCTGGATGAGATATTCCACAAAATGGAGGTGTTTTATGCAGAAAACCATTGCGGATTGGTGATGCTGATGATAACCGACATTGTGGCCGGCGGCAGCGAAATTTTGGCCGTGGGTCGGGCAAAGGAGCTTCTGCAAACCGCCTTTGGTATGAAAATAGACGAAAGACATATCTTTTTGCCGGGGGTTGTGTCGCGCAAAAGCCAAATTGTACCCGTGCTGACCAACATAGCAACCAGGAGGATTATTTAGAAAATGAGCAAGCTAAAACCGTACGAAATAAAGATACGTTGTTTGTTGATACTGCTGGCCGCTTTGCCGGTTGTGTTGTGCGTGATTTTGTATGTTGTGCGCGGCCCCGGCGACCTGGATGCCGGGTTTTCGGTGCTTATGCCCGGGCTTTACATAATATATGTGGCTAATCCGCTATATTTGCCGTTGCTGTGCTATGTTTTTTCTGCCAAAACCGTTCGGCGGTTGGTTTTTTGCAGGTGGGTTTGCTTTGGTGCCGGCGCGCTTGCTTGTTTGGTTTGGTGGGCCCAACTGATTATTATAGAAGGTTTGGCGGCGGTTTATTTCGTTGCTTTTGCGGCGGTTCCGGCGGCTATTGTCTGGTTTTGCATAAGGGCTGTTGCGCGTAGAGTGGAAAGGCGAAATAAAGACCATACATAAAATAAAAACGGCGATTAACCAGGGTCGCCGTTTTTCTATGGGTCTGAATCATGGTTTTATTTTCCTCTTAATTCGAAAATGGCTATTTCTGGGCGGTTCCAAAAACGCAAGGGAAAATAGGTGGTGCCGATGCCTCGGGACACGTACAATACGGCATCGTTGTGGTGGTAAAAGCCGTTGCCATAGCGGGGCCAAAAACCCTGGCCTGGGGCATAAATGGTTGGCACAAAGGGCAGGCGCAGCTGGCCGCCATGGGTGTGGCCGGTTAGGGCCAGGTTTATGCCACTGTTCTTAAAACGGTCAAAAAGTTGAGGTTGATGGGTAAGAACAAGCTGAAAATTGTCACTCTGTTCAGCAAAAAGGGCGTTAAATTCAGCAAAGCCGGTGCGGCGTAGAGTGGAATAATCCGCCGTGCCGATGATTTCTATTATGCCGCCATTTATTTCCAGGGAAATATTGTCATTACGGAGAAATTGTATGCCTAGCTCGTCCATTAGTGTCGAAATTTGGGGAAATTTATGACTTTCGTGGTTGCCTTCTACAAAAAATGTGGGTACGGAGGCGGCAAGGGCGGTAAACTGCTGGCGATGGGCATCCAATTCATCGATAGGGCCGCCATAAAACCAGCGCCGGCCCAAAATGATGTCGCCGGTTATGGCCACGATGTCGAAATCCAGTTGGTCTATATGTCGCCAAATGTCAATGTTCATGCGGGTTGGATGGTTGCTATGCAGGTCGGAAATTTGCAAAATGCGTACGCCCTCAAGATGTTCAGGCAAATTGTCGAAGTATAGCACATGGTTGTAGACTTTTAACCAGCGGGTGCTGCTCCAAAAAATAACAAAGATGGTGATGGCAAATAAAGCTAAAAGTATCAATATCTTTTTCAAGCCTTAAAGCAACTCCCTCCGATAAATTCTCGCAACAACGAGTTGCTTGGTACTTCTTTTTCCACAATGGCCATAAAGCAGTCCAGAAATTTTAGCAGGCGCGAAGCTTCAATATACGCAGGGTCGTTGCGGTTAATGGCAAAGAGCTGCGGCATGGCGTAGGGCTTTAAAATACACATTTCGTACACCAGAGCAGAATTAAAAATAAAGTCTGCTTCATCCTGGAAAGGAAATATATTTTCGCCTTCGCCGCGCACAACGGAGGGCCACATCCCTATGGTGCGCTTGGCGTCGAAGCCGCGGAACTGGCTGTCCCGGACAATGCGACGTATCATGCGGGTGTCGGCGGCGGGTATGCGGTTGTGGTCGTCTAAATTAAGCTGGGTTAAGGCGCTGATAAAAATCTTAAACTTTGTGTTGTCGGAAATTTCACGTGTTAACTCTGGGTTAAGACCATGGATGCCCTCGATAACAAGTACATCTGATGCCTCCATCTTTAGGAAGTGGCCTTTGTATTCCCGCGTACCTGTGAGGAAGTTAAATTTTGGCATACTGATTGTTTCACCAGCTAGCAGTCCATTTAAGTCCTCATTAAATTTTGCAATATCTATTGCGTAAAGGGATTCGAAGTCGGGTTTGCCAAAAGAATCCAAAGGTGTGATATCCCTGTTCACGTAGTAGTCATCCAGAGAGATTATATGTGGCTTAAGTCCATTAACACGCAGTTGCACAGCAAGACGATGGGAGAAGGTGGTTTTGCCGCTGGATGACGGCCCAGCGATAAGTACCACGTTTTTGCCGGTTTCGTGGACTTTATCAGCAAGCTTTGCTACATTTTTCTCGTGAAGCGCCTCGTTTACGCGGATAACTTCGCCGGCTTGGCCCTGGCATATCTTGTCGTTTAGCGCACCTACAGTATCAATTTTTAGGATGCGTGCCCAGGCATTGGATTCTCTGAAAATTTGGCTGATTTTAGCCAGAGATTTCACCTCAGAAAATTCATTCGGCTGCTGACGATTAGGGAAAATCAGCACAAAACCATCATTTTTCAGCATCAAATCGAACTTAGCCAGAGCTCCGGTGCGGTTAGCCATGGGGCCATAAAAATAGTCATAAAACCAGTCAAGGCGATAGAAATTAACACTGGTAGTGGTACGATATGCCAGCAATTGTGCTTTATCCTGAAGATGCATATCTTTGGCCAGATTGATGCCGTCTTCTAGGAAAAAACTTTCCTTGATTATTGGCATGTCAGCGTCCAAAATTTCTTGCATCTTATTGTTTATTCTTGTGAGGATTTCGTTGGTTAAGACGATGTCATCTTCAAGAATCTCACAGTAGTAATTTTTGTTGATGCTGTGTTCTACAACCACGCGCATTTCGCGGCCTAATATCTCGCGCACGGCTAAAATCATCACGAAAACAAGAGAACGTTGATACACACGGTATCCAATTTCGGATGTTAAATCCAGAAAAGTAATTACACAATTTCGGTCCACTGTGCGGTGAAGTTCGAGGATGATGTTATCTATTTTTGCCACCAAAAAAGGATGGGAATCTTCTATCATAGAGGCGATTTCTGCCAAAGTGGTGCCTTTGCTAACTTGTAAATTTATGCCATTGGCAACTATATCAAGCATGATACACCTCATTATTGCTACATACAGTTTTAAAAATTTGTCCGTCAACTTCTGATGCTATAAATTCCACATTCGGCAACCTTGCTGCCAAATAGCCTACCAGCTTTCCAGCGAAAAGAGCCTCGCTGCCGTAATGGGTGGCGTCAATGAGATTAAGGCCCATATCGGACGCCGCCTGAGCCATAGCGAATTTGATGTCCGAGGTGATAAAGGTGTCGCAACCGGCGGCGATGGCTCCTTTGAAAAAGTCTGGATTGGCGGAACTGCCGGCAATAAGACCTATCTTGCTGACCTTGGCATCACCCAGACCGCAATAAGTGGCTGTGGATAGACCTAGTTTATTTTGAACTAATTTTGCAAGCTCTGATAGTGTTATTGATTCGGATGGTGTACCAGCGCGTCCAACGAATACGCCAGGTCGTGTTTCACAGACGTGTTCTTTATTGGTAAAACCAAGAGTGTCAAAAAGCATGTCGTTTATTCCGCCCTCGGCCGTATCCAGATTAGTGTGGGCGGCGTACACGCAAATTCCATTTTCTATCAAGCGCATAAGTCGCTTACCAAGGGGGTTGGCATCATTTATGCGGTTGAGAGGGCTAAAAATTAGGGGATGGTGGGAAATTATGGCAGTTGCACCACAGGCTAATGCCTCGTCAATGACTGAATCAAGCACGTCTAAAGCGATCAAAGCCCTGGAGATATCAGCATCTTGGCGCCCCACCAAAAGCCCCACATTATCCCATTCTTCCGATAGCGAAATTGGTGCAAGCTCCTCGATAACTTCTATAATTCGACACATTTTGACAGACATTTAAGCACCTCCGCGCAATACTGTAAGTATTTATTTAATTCTGGCCGATTAATAGCCTTGGTTCGCTGCTCTTCTTCTAACGCATATTTTTTCAGCACTTCGTCCTTGCGTTGCATCAAAATGCGCCCGAAAAGATAGCCTAAATCATCATATGGTGGTTCATGCCCCGGAGAGCAATCCAAAATATTGTAAAATTTGCCGCTTTCTTCCATCATCACTTCGTCGCTAATATAAAAACCACTGGTGTGGAGAAACCTACGCACCTCTTCTGCATGACGCTGTGGCGAAACTATCAATTGCTTAAAGCAACGCATAGTTTCGATATTTTGCTCCAAAATACGGATAATAAGCCTGCCGCCCATGCCGGCGATGATGCAAGTGTCGTATTCCCCCGGTGTAACGCCGTCAAGGCCGTCACATAGCTTTGTGCGTATAGCATCCGACATTCCATAAGCGGCAATATTGGCCGACGCACTAGCCAACGGCCCGGCATTTACATCTGTAGCCAGTATTTTGTTTGCTACGTTTTGTTGAGCCAAAAATACAGGCAACATGGCGTGGTCGGTACCCACATCTACTACGCTGGGATGCCTCACCATTTCTGCAATTTTTTGCAAGCGCAGGGAGATTTTAGCACGGTTACTCATATGTACACCTGTGCCTATTCTAAATAGTCTTTTAGTTTCTTGCTACGGCCGGGATGGCGTAATTTACGCAATGCTTTGGCTTCTATTTGCCTTATGCGTTCCCGCGTTACATTAAACTCTCTACCAACTTCTTCCAATGTGCGGGCCTTGCCGTCGCCTAATCCGAAGCGCAAAATAAGCACGCGCTTTTCCCGTTCTGTCAGGGTTTCAAGCACATTCATCAGTTGCTCTTTCAGTAGGGTAAAGGCGGCGGCCTCCACGGGGGCAGGCACATCTTCGTCGGCGATAAAGTCCCCTATATGGCTGTCTTCCTCCTCGCCAATGGGGGTTTCCAGAGACACCGGGTCTTGGGACAGCTTCATAATTTCCCGTACCCGCTCCACAGACATCTGCATTTCTCGGGCTATTTCGTCGGCAGTAGGTTCTCTGCCAAGCTCTTGCAACAGCTGTTTTGATACACGCAGTAGTTTATTTATAGTCTCTACCATATGCACAGGAATACGTATAGTGCGTGCTTGATCAGCAATGGCGCGGGTAATAGCCTGGCGTATCCACCAGGTGGCATATGTGGAAAATTTAAACCCTTTGTTGTGGTCAAACTTCTCTACGGCTTTAATTAAGCCAAGATTGCCTTCTTGTATCAAATCCAAAAAATGCATACCGCGGCCCACATAACGCTTTGCTATACTTACCACCAGGCGCAAATTGGCTTCGGCCAGGCGTTTTTTTGCCGTTTCGTCGCCTTTTTCCATGCGCCGGGCTAGGCTTCTTTCTTCTTCTAAAGACAACAAAGGCACCTTGCCTATCTCTTTTAAATACATGCGCACATGGTCGTCTATATTCACATTTGCTTCGGCAACAGAAATTTCTATGTCCTTGTCGATGTTCTTGTCTATCTCTATTTCCAGCTCTACATCGGCATCTAGATCAATATCTTCTTCAATATCCCCATCCGTGGTAATTTCAATTACGGCCTCGATATCTGGTTCTATATCCCCATCGGCGTCGCCGGGTTCGGGTTCGGGTTCCGAATCCGAATATACATCAATGGCATAGTGTTTTAGCTGCTTAGAGATATTGTCGAGCTTTTCGGCGTCTATGCCGAGTTCTGTCATATGGACTAAAAGCTCGCTGGAGGCCAAAAGATTCTCCTTTTGACGGGCAATGGCCACCAGTTGTTCAATTTTGTCCTTAAAATCCGTTTCTTTGTTGTGCTCCAAGGGCTTCCATCCTTTCCGTACCGGCAGATGCTAAATGCAAAAATCTCCCAATACCTTGTTATTTTAACCATCCAGGGTGCAAATATACCGTGTTTATGGGCTTTACAGCAATATACGGCTGTTTTTTAGTTGATTTTTTGCAAAAAACAGCTCGTTTAGCCGTTTATCATCGGGCCCGGCGGCTATTTCCATGTCATATCCGGCCATTTTTACAAGCCATATTTGCTGGGCCAGTGCCGCATACTGTTGGTCTGTGCTGTCGTATTCTGTTATGTTGGAGAAAGCGGCGGCAGCTTTTTCTTGGTCGGCCGGGTCTTCCAATGCCGTTATTATATCTGCCGGCATAACCTCTCGCCCGCGCTGTCTGGCGGCGGCTATGGCGTTGTAAAGCTTTATGTACAGTGGCTCCGCAAGTTCATTTGGGGCCAGATGGGCAGTTATTTTGTCGTACAACACGGCATTTGCGGCCATAGAGTATAGTATGTGGTGGATGGCGTCGTTGTGGGCTTTAGATGGTGCCGCCGCCCGCGGTCGCCGCACATTCACCACAAAATCAAACCGGTCTTCGCCACCTTGCTGTTTGTCAATTTCCTCTTTTACAGCGCCTTGGTCTATTTGATATTTTGTGGATAAATCCCGCAAATATGCCTCGCGCTCGATAGAGCTGTCCAACTTGCCTATAATTTCGGCGGCTTCTTTAAGGAAAGCAATACGCTGGGTTGTGACGGCTAGGTCATATTTTTGTAGGGCCGTCTGCACTTGAAAATCTACAAAATCAAGGGAGCGGTCAAGCTGTGCCAGCAGACTTTGCGGCCCAAAGCGGCTCAAATATTCATCCGGGTCTTTGGCATCGGGCAGGGTGGCCACCCGCACCGCCAGCCCGGCGGAATACAAATGCGGTATAGCCCGCAAAGTAGCCCGCACACCGGCTTCGTCCTCATCAAAGAGAATGATGACCTCCTTACAATATCGTTTTAAAATACGGGCGTGGTTGGCTGTCAGTGCCGTGCCCAAGGCGGCCACTGTGTTGGTTATACCCTGCTGGTACAAGGCTATTACGTCCATATATCCTTCTACCAGTATCAATTTGTTTGTTTTGGCCAGGCGTGCGTAATTTAGGCCGTACAGGGTGCGGGACTTATCAAAAATAGGGCTTTCAGGAGAATTTAGATATTTGGGCTGGCCATCGCCTATGATTCGGCCGCCAAAGCCAGTCACCTTGCCGGTTACATCAAAAATGGGGAACATCAAGCGGTCACGAAAACGGTCATACCAGCCATTTTTCCCTTCCATTACCAGTCCGGCGCGTTCCAAAATCTTTTCGTCATGGCCTTTGTCTGTCAAAAAATCCTTTAGCACACTGCGCCCGGGAGAATATCCCAGGCCAAATTTGCGCCGCACTGCGGTGGCGATGCGCCGCCCGTCCAAATATGTTGCGGCTTGCCTGCCTACGGGCTCTTGCAGTGTGTCATAATAAAACCGCGCCGCCTGCTTATATATGTCGTGCATTTGGTTTTTTTCCGCTGTGGATGTGGAAGGGCTGGCGGAAAGTTCTGGCATGGTATAATTTATTCTGTCCGCCAAAAATTTCATTGCATCTACAAAGCCGAAATTTTCTATCTTCATTATGAAAGAAAACACATTGCCGCCGGCACCGCAACCAAAGCAGTGAAACAGCTGTTTTTGGGGCGACACGGAAAATGACGGGGATTTTTCGTTATGAAAAGGGCAAAGGCCCATAAAATTGCCACCTTTTTGCCTAAGCTGGACATATTGGGATATAACTTCGATAATATCGTTGCCCTGGCGCAAATCTTCCAGGACATCTTGAGAATAACCCGTCATAACCAACACCCCCATATAGTTAAGTACGCCCTTTTCGTCAAAATTCCTCCTAAAAACCCAGGATATTTTTCACTTTTCTAAAATTTTATTCATAGTATGATATATACGGGATTTGAAAAGGAGAGATTGGCTATATGATTGATATATTGGGTTTTGATTTTCCGGAGCCGTTGATGCCGCAAGAAACATGCACACAATATAATAGTGACCGGCTGTTTATGCATCATCTGCTGCACAGCAGTGCTGCGGCGCTTGTGCCTTTTGTAGAGCGGGTGTTGGAGGCGGAATATAAAAATAACCCCATATTTAGTGGGGTGGTAGATAGAGAAAGCCTGGCGCAGCTTGTAGATAGAGCTTTTAACGCGGCCAGGGCGGGTGGTGTGCGTATATACGATGAGGATACCCAATTGGCGCGGGCCATAATAAATGCGTTAGTGCTAATGGAGCTGTTGATTTGGCGTAGATAGGTGTAACGGTCATTTTCGATTTTTTTTGGCGTAGATAGGTGTAACGGTCATTTTCGATTTTTGTAAGTTGAAAATATGTTGCGAGGCCGTGACTGCATACCCTTTATCAGTAAAGAAGTTAGCGAGTGGATGGTTGGCTCATGTGATAGCTCCTTTCGTGCTTCGGGGCAATAAAAAAGGGCGGGGATTTTTTAATGGTTCAAAAATCCCCGCCCTTTGTCCGAAACGGTTTTATTATTTTATTGTTAGCAGCACTCCGGCACAAAAAACAGGACGCAATTTTTATAATGCGTCCTGTTGCTTTCGATTCCGTTTTGCCCGCCTGCTCATAAGAATATTGATTTTACTGGGTTTTTGCTTGTTTTCTTATGGTAGGGGACATAATGGCCGCCTTTGTGATATTGCATATGTCTGTCAATTAGGCTTAATTTGCTTCTTTTTTCTCGGTTTCGTTGGGCAGCACGGCATTAAGTATAATACCAACTATAACCGCAATTGCCAAGCCCATTCTGTCCATAGAAATGGTCACATCCCCTATGTTGAAACTAAGGATGCCTGCCGGGGTTGCAAAGCGCATACCGAGGCCAATAACCAGCATAACCGCAACGATAATCAGGTTTTTAGATTTACCCATATCCACTTTTGCATCAACCATATTACGTATACCAACAGCGGCTATCATACCATATAGCATAAAGCTGGCGCCGCCGATTATGGCTTCGGGAATTGTATAGATGACGGCGGCAAATAGCGGCGAGAAGGCAAGGGTTGCCGCAAAAATAGCGGCAATTTGCACTACCCTTGGGTTAAATACCTTTGTAAGTGCCACAACGCCCACGTTTTCGCCGTATGTGGTAGAAGCAGGACCACCAATTGCACCGGAGAAAGTTGTTGCCAAACCATCACCTATAAGGGTACGCACAAGACCCGGGTCTTTTGTATAATCTTTGCCTGTGATGGAGGAAAGAGCAACCATATCCCCAATATGCTCTGCAATTGTGGCAAGAGCAAATGGTGCCATAATTAAAATAGCCATAAGGCTAAATTGAGGAGCCATAAATGGCGGCAAACCAACAGCGCTTTCGCCGCTTAATCTTGCAAAGTCAATAAGAGGAACAACCACTGTACCCGCCCTGTTGGTGGCTTCTATGCCAAAGGCAAAGTGCATTATCAATGCGACTGCGTATGCGCCAATAAGGCCCAGCAAAATTGGTATAATTTTAATCATGCCTTTGCCCCAGGCAAGGGCTGCTATGATAATGGCAAGAGTTATGACCGCAAGGGGTAATTGGGTTGATGCCTGTTGTATGGCCCATGGGGCAAGCATAAGACCGATAAGGATTACTGTTGGAGCAGTAACAACAACCGGCACAGCTTTCATGAATTTTTCGGTGCCGACAATTTTAACAACAACCGCAAGCACAAGATATAAAAGACCGGAAACAAGAATTGCGCCGGTGGCATAAGCCAGCTTCTCGGCTTGTGCCATGTCCGTGCCTGCAAACAGGCCGTGATATGGATTTGTAATTAGCTGTATGCCGGCCATAAATGCAAAGGAAGAACCAAGAAATGCCGGCACTTTGCCCTTTGCAAAGAAGTGGAAAATCAGGGTACCTATACCGACGCCGATAAGGGTTACTTGAACAGAAAGTCCCGTGATAAGGGGAACTAAAACTGTTGCGCCAAACATGGCAAACATGTGTTGTAAGCCCATAACGCCCATTTTAAATGGTCCCATTTTTGCTGCTTTTGTTGTGCTCATAAAGCATTCCTCCCAAAGTTTATATTTGTGTTGCATTGATACCAATTTAATACCCGTTGTATCTGTCTCCCGCGTCACCGAGGCCGGGGATTATCATGCCGTTTTCGTCTAAAATCTCATCAATTGCGCATGTAACCGCCGAAATGCCGGGGTATTTTTGCATAAGGTTTTCGAGCCCCTTGCGGGATGATATTATGCTTGCGATAGATATTTTTTCTGGATTTACCCCGCTGTTTATAAGGTGGTTTATGGCAAAATCCAAGGTGTTGCCCGTGGCTATTACCACTTCCAACAATATAACCCGATATCCATGCAGGTCGGCCGGCAGGTTTTCGTAATACATTTGGGCTGATGTGTCCGGGTTTCTTTTTATGCCTATGTATCCCGATGTGGAATGGGGCATGACTTTGCGTATGGGCTCGAACATAGCAAGGCCCGCCCGCAAGATGGGCACAATAAGTATTTTATCAAAAAAATAAGCGACTGTTGTTTCGGCCATTGGAGTATTAATGCTCCTGTGGCTTAATGCAACATCGCCCGTAATTTTTGATGACATTAGATAAACAATATTTTCAATAGCATTTGAAAATTCGTTTTTTTCGGTTTTTTCGTCTCTGATAACGCCCACATAGTGGTCAACCAATGGATTTTCGACCAGATAGACATTCTCCAAAACACCCAACTCCTTATCCATGCGTTTTTGTTACTCTAATCGGGTATGATATCAGATTTTTCTGCACTTGTCAACATATTTTTTAAGAAAATTGCATTGGCAAAAAATGGTTGATGTTAATGTTGGGCACAATTGGACTTAGACCCGGGCATATAATGGCTTGAGGTGATTTTTTATGCCCATTGAGGTTATTGTGAAATTTAGCGGAGACATACAGCGTGTTGCGGCGGAACTTGGCGGAATTGCGGAATTACTTGGTCCGTCTATTGCTATTGTGACCATAGATGGGGATAGGCTTGGGCGTTTGGCGGATTATGAAGAAGTGGAATATGTAGAGATGCCCAAGGATATCTCTCTTAACATGATAGAATCGTTGTACCATGCCTGCGTACCCCAGGCGGCGGCGCAATATGGTCTGACAGGAGAGGGAACGATAGTGGCGGTGATAGATTCTGGGGTGGATTATACCCATCCGGATTTTAGAAACGCCGACGGCACAACGAGAATTGTGTATCTGTGGGATATGACAGCCGTAGGTATGCCGCCCGCAGGCTTTAAGGCCGGACATTTGTATACGGCGGCAGAACTTAATACCGCCCTGGCCGCGCCGGAGCCTTTGGCCGTTATACCACAAATAGACACCATTGGCCATGGTACGGCGGTGACAGGGGTTGCGGCGGGTAATGGCCGAGCCAGCGGCGGGGTGCAGAAGGGGGTTGCGCCCCAGGCGGCTATTGTAGCGGTAAAGTTGGGCAGAAATGGCAATGTACACAACGCCAGGACGATAGAGCTGATGAGGGGGTTGAAATTTGCGGCGGATGTTGCGGATGCGGCAAAAAAGTCCTGTGCCATAAATATTAGCTTTGGCACAAACGAGGGCAGCCACGATGGTAATTCGTTGTTTGAGCAATATGTGGACGAAATTGCCCAGCGGCCCAGGATATCTATAGCGGTAGCCGCCGGCAACGAAGCATCTGCCGGACATCATTTTTCTGGATACTTGACCACAGGGGAAGTCGAAACCGTGGAATTTACCATAGCAGGAGGCATTAGCAATCTACATATGGTGATGAGCAAGGACTTTGTGGATGAATTCTCCATAGAAATAATAACGCCTACGGGGAAAAGCACCGGGGCCGTAGAAGTGAAAAATCAAGAGAAGTTGGTCACACTGGACGGCACGGAAATACTTATACATATGGGCCAGCCAACCCATTACAGCCCTCACCAGGGTATTTTTGTACAAATGCGCGGCATAGGCGGCCCCATAGCCCGCGGGTTGTGGCGGCTTGTTGTTACTTCTGTACATTCTGTTGTTGGCAGCTATCAAATTTGGATGCCAACCACCGAGGAAGTAACCAAAGGCACCGCTTTTGTTCGGCCCAACCCTAATGCCACAATTACAATGCCCGCCACCGCCCGTGATGTTGTGGCCGTGGGGGCGTATGATGCCGCAAGAGACAGTTATGCTGAGTTTAGCGGACGAGGTTTTGTAAGCGACGGAATGTTTGTAAAACCTGATATTGTGGCGCCGGGGGTTAATGTGTTGGCCGCTCGCGCTGGTGGAGGCTATGATACATACAGCGGCACCAGCATTGCGGCTCCCTTTGTTGCAGGGGCGGCGGCATTGTTGATGGAATGGGGGATTGTGCAGGGTAATGACCCTGACCTTTACGGCCAGCGGTTAAGGGCGTTTTTGCATTTGGGCGCAACGCGCTCGCCGTACAGAGAATACCCCAATGACCAATGGGGTTATGGGCAGCTGTGTTTAAAGACCACGCTGGATTATTTGCGGGATTTGACAGGAAGGAGGGCACAAGTCATGGCAAGGCCAATTGACGCGGAGTACGCGGACATTCCGCTGCACGAATATGTACGGATGCCCAATATCATAGACATAATAACTAAAAACGATGCCCGTTTTCAGGCCTATGCAAAAAACAGGCCGTATATTAAACCGGGGAGCGTCATCCAGGGTGACTGGCTGATAGCTTATTTGCCTGAGGACAGACTTAGCGAAACTCTGCAAGCCTTGGGGGAGAGTTATTTGCATTTTATGCCGCGCATTATGGGGCCGCTGGGCAGGGCCAGCCTTATTGCATCGGGCATATTGCAAGTGCAGCAGAGGCCATATTTGGATTTAAAAGGCCACGGGGTGTTGATGGGTTTTATTGACACCGGGATAGATTATACCCTGCCGGCCTTTAAATACGAAGATAACACCACCAAAATTGCGGCTATATGGGACATGACGGCAGAGCCTGTGGCCAGTGACAAGGTATTTATTGGCCGAGAATACAGCCGCGAAGAGATAAACACGGCATTAAAGGCCGAAAACCCCCTTGATGCGCTACCTCACAGAGACACGGCAGGCCACGGAACATTTTTGGCATCTGTAGCCGCCGGGCGGGAAGAAAATGAATATCTGGGGGCGGCACCGGATTCTGAAATAATTATGGTAAAGCTGCGAAAGGCCAAGGATTTTTATCTGCATCGTTATCGGGTTCCCGCAGAGCAAGAGAATGCCTTTGCATCCAGCGACATACTGTTGGCCGTACAATATGTCGTTGCAAAGGCAGGAGAAATGGGCCGCCCCATATCCCTGTGTTTTTCCCTTGGCACCAGCTTTGGCACCCACGACGGTATTGATATTATAGATGACTATCTTTCTTCCCTGGCCCGACGCCCCGGCATTGCCGTGTGCGTTGCGGCCGGCAACGAAGCCAATACCAGGCGTCACGCAAAGGGCAAGGTAGAAAAAACAGGGGATTCGGTACCGGTAGAAATTAGGGTGGGGGATAATGTGCCCAGTTTTTCCGCACAGTTTTGGAACAAACCCCACGACAGCATGTATGTATCCGTAAAAAGCCCCACCGGCGAGATTATAAACAGACGGCCCACTTTTCATGACGAGCTTTTTTCGCAAAAATTGGTGCTGGAAAAATCCACAGTGCATATCAACTATTTTTTTCCTGTATCCGGCAGCGGCAATGATCTGTCAGAGGTGATTGTAGACCAGCCAACCCCCGGCATTTGGACCGTCACTGTCCACGGCGGACTTATTTTGGAAGGCACTTTTAATGCCTGGATGCCCATGACGGGGTTTATGAGCAATGAGGTGGAGTTTATAAGTCCAAACCCAAACTCTACCGTCACAATGCCAGGTACAGCCCTGGCGGTGATAACCTGCGGTGCCCATGACCAAAGCAACAACTCTCTTTATCCCGCATCATCCTGGGGCCCCACGACCCTACCCATAAATGTGCCAGAGCTTACCGCCCCCGGCGTAAATGTGCTTGGTACTTATCCCGCTGGATACGGTACCATGTCAGGCACCAGTGTGTCTTCGGCTATTACCGCGGGCGCGGCGGCACTTATGCTGCAATGGGGTGTTGTGGACGATAATTATCCACAGCTTAACAGCATACGCATACGGTCGTTTTTGGTGAGGGGCTGTGACCGCGACCCCAACATGACGTACCCCAACGACCAATGGGGTTTTGGGCGGCTTAATTTGATGCAGACTTTTAATATATTGCGGGGGACGTAATTTCGCGGGCGTGCCCCCTCTCATACTATATTTTGTCGGGGCGGCATTTTGTCGCCCCGATTTTTGTCGAAAATATTTTTCAAAAAACCCTTGACACGTAAATTGTATTAATGTATTATGTACGTAGTACACTAATACAATGGTACAAAAGGGAGGATGCGATGAGTGAGAGGCGACTTTGACAACAACCAGCCCATATATCAACAAATAATAGACCGGATGATTGCCGCGATTGCCAAAGGAGATTTGGCCCCCGGCGCAAAGGTGGCCAGCGTGCGTGATTTGGCATTACAACACAATGTAAACCCCAACACCATGCAAAAATCTCTGGCAAAACTGGAAGAAATGGGCTATCTTTACACCGAGCGTACCAGCGGCCGCTATGTTACCCAAAATTTAGCCGTGGTAGAGCAGCTTGCGGCCCGGGTTCCGGAGAAAATTATAGGGGACTTTGTGGCACAAATGATTGATTTTGGCATGGCGGCGCCGGATATACCCGGGCGTGTTAGCGATTATATCGAGAGGATGGATTATAATGGAAAAAATATTGGAAATTAATGGTCTGCATAAAAACTACGGCAAAACCCATGCCGTAAAGGGCATAAGTCTTGATGTAGAAAAGGGCAAAATTGTGGGTTTGTTGGGGCCAAACGGCAGCGGCAAGACAACCATAATAAAGACCATAATGGGCTTGTTAAGCGATTATGACGGCAATGTGGCCATTGCAGGCACCACCCCGGGTGTTGCCGCCAACGAAAACATATCATACCTGCCAGACGTAAGCCACATACCCAATTGGTTTAAGGTCAACCAGGCCATCAGCTTTTTTGCCGATTTTTATAAGGACTTTGATGCCAAGCGGGCGGAAAATATGCTGGATTCTATGAATATACCACGCGACAAGAAAATTAAGGCTTTGTCCCGGGGTATGCAGGAGAAGGTACAACTGTCATTGGTGATGAGCCGCCGGGCAAAGCTGTATATATTAGACGAGCCTATTGGTGCCGTAGACCCCGCCAGCCGTGAATTTATTATCAGCACAATCCTCAAGAATTTTAATGAAGAGGGCGCGATATTACTTTCTACCCATATTATTGCCGACATCGAACCCATACTGGACGTGGCTGTTTTCTTAAAAGAAGGCCAAATTGTACTTAACGACGATGTGGAGAAAATTCGGGAAGAAAAGGGCATGTCTCTGGACCAGCTTTTCCGGGAGGTGTTTAAAAATGTTGTGTAGGTTGTTAAAACACGACTTTACCTATAGTGCTAAAACATTTTTGGCCATGGGGGCCATTGCAATTGCCATTGCGTTTATCATGGCCATCACCAGTGACGCCATAAATCAAATGGAGGGCGACTTTATTTATGTTTTAATGATGGTATTGATGCTTGGTATTGTGGGTATGGCCATTGCCGCCATTGTTCAAATATTCCAGTTTTATCATCGCAGCTTTTTCAGCCATTCCGGTTATTTGCAATTTACCTTGCCGGTGCGGCGGGGTACTCAGTTGGCATCAAAGCTTATTGTTTCTATGGCGTGGTTTTTGTATGCTTTGACTGTAGCCGTGGTTGCCATTGCGATTATAATAGTAATTGCAGATGGTGTTGAGTTTAGGGACGTGTTTCCGACAATGTTTAACACCCAAACCCTGGTCACTCTTTTGGATTTGTTTTTTCTGGCCATTGCCGCTATTGCTCTTATGTTTTTTTGCATAACACTGGCCCATTCGGTGTTTTTTAACAAGCGCATACACGGCATAATCAGCGGTATTATAGGCTTTTTGTATACCGGGCTGGCTATGTGGGTTGTAAATTTGTTGCAGGGCAGGTATCTTGCGCGCGAAACAATAGAGCGCATTGACATCAACGGCGGCATAACTGCATGGGATAGATATTGGCCGCAAGTTGGGCTGGAATACGGCAGACTGGTTGTGTATGAAAACGAATTTGGTTGGCATATTTTTATCGACATATATACAAATGCCGCAATGTTAGGTTTTGCTGCCCTGGCCATTGCCGCCACCTGGTATTTACTTAAAAAACGCGTATCACTGCGATAAGGAGGGCAACATTAGTGTTCAACAATACTCTTAAATATGATTTTACTTTCAGTGCCAAGGCTTTTGTCGCACTGGCCGCCATTTTTATAGGCTTGTCCGTTGTTTTGCGCTTTACTATGCCCATTTTTATAGGGGTAGAGTATAGCCAAGAGCTTGCAAATGCTATGAGCCTTACCCTATCCCTAATGCTTCTGGGTATAGGTATTGCGTCCGTCACCCAGATTTTTCAGTTTTTTAGCCGTAATTTCTTTGGTGATGCGGGTTATCTTATGCTTACCCTGCCCACGGGGCGGCTTAAACTGATTGTTTCTAAGGTGGCCGTGTCCTTTGTGTGGTTTAATTTTATGGTACTGACTACTGTGGCATCCATATTTATTATGTGGGAAACAGCCATGCAGGACATTAACAGCCGCGGTGTGTTTTCGGCCATAGGCGCCGGCGAGGTGGCCATGCTGGTGCAGATAAATTCCTTGGCTATTTTTGCTATATGTCTTATGTTTTTCTGCATAACTCTTGGCCGGTCGGTTTTTGCCGGCAGGCGCATACACATTGTATTTTCCGGCATCATTGGCTTTGGTTTTGGATGGCTTTGGTTTTGGGCTACCCAACAACTAAGCGAGCGCAGCATGGAAATGGTGCATCGCACAATGACGCTTGACGACGGCAGAATAGCAAACTGGTACAACAATGTGCAGCAAGTGGGCCTGCAATACGGCAGAATTCTTTTGTATGAAACCGGAGGCGGCTGGCCTATTTATATAGATATTTTCCATATAGGCATGAGTCTGGCTATGGCGGCGACCCTTGTAGTGGGCACATATTATTTGTTAAAGCATCGGGCGTCGTTGCGGTAGGTACGGAAACATATAAAAACAGCGTCTATACTCATATCGCTCCAAAACAGTAGCACAAAAATGCAATATTTTTGTGCATATGCAAGGAAGCATTGACGCCGCGTGCCCGAAGGCACGCAAGGAGATGTTGACACAGCATATGTACGAAAATATAAGTTTTTGTTACTGGTTTGGGGTGATATGAGTATATACAGACGCTGTTTTGTTGTGTATAATTATATAACAAAGGAGGTACCGCCATGCAATATCGCCAAGACAAACCATCAGGAAACAATCTATCCATGTTGGGGCTTGGATGTATGCGCTTTCCTCGGGATAAAACAGAAACCGAGCGCATGATTTTGGCTGCGATAGACGGCGGCGTAAATTTCTTTGACACGGCCTATATTTATCCGGGCAGCGAGAAAACCTTGGGGGAAGTGCTGGCTAAGCACAACAGGCGCAAAGATGTATATATTGCCACAAAGCTGCCTATAGTCATGTGCAAAACTTCGGCTGATTTTGACAGGTTTTTTAACGAACAGCTGCGCCGATTGCAAACAGACTATATAGATTATTATTTTATGCACAATGTGCCGGATTTTGCCCAATGGGATGCCATGCGAAAAATGGGCATAGAGCAGTGGATAGCCGATAAAAAAGCCGCAGGGCAAATTGGCCGCATTGGTTTTTCGTATCATGGCACCTTTGATGATTTTTTGAAAGTTCTTGATTCCTATCCCTGGGAATTTTGTATGATACAGTATAACTACTACGACGAAAATTACCAGGCAGGAAAGAGGGGACTGCTGGCCGCCGCCGAAAAGGGATTGTCGGTTATAGTTATGGAGCCTTTGCTTGGCGGCAGGTTGGCCACGGGCTTGCCAAAGCAGGCCGTGGAGGTGTTTAAAAATACCAATCCGGATCTTACGCCTGCCGACAGGGCACTATGGTGGCTGTGGAACCATCCGGAAGTTACTGTGGTCTTAAGCGGCATGAGCAGTACCCAGATAATGGAGCAAAACCTGCGCTCTGCCCGCAATTTCCGATCCCTTACAGATACAGAGCTGGCCTCTTATGCAGATGTGGTGAAAATTTTTCGAAAATCCTATAAGATCAACTGCACGGGTTGTAATTATTGCCTGCCGTGCCCAAAGGGCATAAACATCCCGGCATGTTTGTCCGCATACAACACCAGTTATGCACATGGATATATGAAAGGGATGATGCTGTACGCAACAACCACCGCGGTCATTACAAAAACCCCCAACAGCCCGCGCCTGTGTAATGATTGCGGCAAATGCGAGAAGGTATGCCCACAATATATACCCATACACAAGTCGTTAAAAAAAGTGGCGCGGCGGTTTGAGTCTTTGCCATTGCGCGGAGCGTTTGCTCTGGTCAGACGCATAATAGGAAGATGATATGCGTACAACAAAAAAACCACCCGGAAAGCGCAATGCTCCCTGGGTGGTTTTTTTGTTGTATGTTTATGCTTACGCGGGCATTTCTACAAATCTTGTGTTAACCAGCAGCAATTCCACGCTCTGGCCAAACAATCCTACAGTAAAGTTGATATATTGCCAATAAGGGGTCTTGGTTACATCAAACATGTTGACATAACCCGGGTTTGCCCACATATTGTTAATGCGCACAAGGTTGATGACGCATGTGCCGTCCGGCAGGGTGGCTGTTACTGTCATTTCTTCATACGGTATGGGTGTGTTTGCGCCATTAAGCTGCGTCCATATGCGTATTACACCTGCCTGAGCCAGGCCCGGGTTGTTCTCGTTGCCATTGTTAAAGGCTTGGAGAGTAAGGGTTGGCGGCGGGACAAATCTGTTGTTGATAAGTGTAAGTTCGATGGTTTGGCCAAAGAGTGTGGCGGTAAAATAGATTCTCTCCCAATTAACCGTTTTGTCTACGTCTATCATGTTTACAAAGTCTGGGTTGTTCCATATGCGGTTAACGCGCACAACGTCCATGGCGCACTGGCCATTAGGGAACACGGCGGTTACTGCCAGGTTTGCATAAGGCACATTAGCATTTGCACCGTTAAGCTGCGGCCATATGCGGATAACGCCCAGATTGGCAAGGGATGCGTTGTTATCATTACCGTTGTTAAAGGCATTGAGGGTGAAGAACCTGTTGTTGATGAGGGTGATGTTTACTTCTTGACCAAAAAGCGCGGCTGTAAAGTATATTCTTTGCCATGGGGCGTTTTTGTTAACGTTAATCATGTTAACATAACCTTGGTTGTTCCATATGCGGTTAACGGTTACATG